>NZ_JBDJLM010000068.1:0-29105 GCF_039673365.1 Pseudomonas sp. TWI923
GAGCGAGGGGACCCCGGAGCGCAGCGCAGGGGCCGTATGATGGGAGCAGGCGGTTTTGCCTACTTTTTCCAAGAAAAAAGTAGGCCGCCGTAAGGGCGGAAAGGTGACTAAGCGTCGACATCACCAATGAATGCGCATACATCCATCAAAACAAACACACTGAGTCCCGAACCCGAACCCGAACCCGAACCCGAACCCGAACCCGAACCCGACCAACGGCTCAAATACCTAATCCAAAAGTGATATCAAAGCGCTTGCACGCCGATAACGCCCATCTATGCTCAGGACATCCCGGGGGGGCACAGGAGTCCCAGCGCATGTTCGAGTACCACCGCAAGTCCGACCTCGTCGAAATCCAGCGCTGCCGCCAGGCCCTCGCTGCCATGGACGCGAAGCTCGCCGCCATCAGCCGCTCCATGGCCATGATCGAGTTCGCCCCCGATGGCACCATCCTCGATGCCAACGACCATTTCTGCACGACGATGGGCTACAGCGCTGACGAGATCCGCGGCAAGCACCATCGAATGTTCTGTGACCCCACCTACGCCAAAAGCGCCGAGTACCAGCAACTCTGGCGTGAGCTGGGGCAGGGCAAGGCCATCAGCGGCACCTTCGAACGGCTCGACAAGGCCGGCCGCGAAGTCTGGCTCGAAGCCAGCTACATGCCGGTGATCGACGAACGCCAACAGGTCACCAGCGTCATCAAGGTGGCATCCGACATCACCCGCCATGTGATCGAAGAACACGAGAGCGAGAGCTTGCTCAAGGCCATCGGCCGGTCCATGGCGGTGGTCGAGTTCACCCCGGCCGGCAGAGTGATCAAGGCCAACCAGAACTTTCTCGACACCATGGGCTATCGCCTGGAGGAAGTGGTGGGCCGCCACCACGGGCTGTTTTGCCTCGCCCACGAACGTGAGTCGGCCCAGTACCGCGAGTTCTGGGCTTCGCTGAACCGCGGCGAATACCACTCGCACCGCTTCGAACGGGTCAACAAGCAAGGCCAGACCGTGTACCTGGAGGCCTCGTACAACCCGATCTTCGACAACAAGGGGCGATTGACCAAAGTGGTGAAGTTCGCCAGCGACATCACCAACCAGGTCAGCACCCAACAGACCGCTGCCGATGCTGCCCACGCAAGCTCGGTACAAACCGACGCCTGCGCGCGCAAGGGCACCCAGGTGGTGCAGCAGACGGTCGAGGTGATCGAGCAGATTTCTGCCGAGCTCAACCAGGCCGCGCTCAGCCTCGATGCGGTGAGCAAGCAGTCCGAGCTGATCGGCCAGATTGTCCTGACCATCCGTGGCATTGCCGATCAGACCAACCTGCTGGCACTCAACGCAGCGATTGAAGCCGCCCGGGCTGGCGAGCACGGGCGTGGCTTTGCCGTGGTCGCCGATGAAGTGCGCAGCCTGGCCGCGCGCACCAGCAAGGCAACGCTGGAGATCGTCGAAGTGGTGCGGCAGAACCATGACCTGTCATTGAATGCCGTGGCCAGCATGCAGTCGAGCCTGACCCGCACCGGGCTGGGAGTGGAGCTGGCCAATGAAGCGGGCACGGTTATCATGGAAATCCAGCAGGGCTCACGGCACGTGGTGGACGCGATCAGCCAGATCAGTTCGACCCTTCAATTGCATTGATTCCCTGGCGCAGCTCTTGCTCCAGGTTCTGCAGGCTGGCCAGCAGGCGAGCAAGCAATTGCTCGGTTGGCTGGCCCAGGGCCATGGCCCGCTCAATGGCCTCGCAGTCCTTCACCACGCCCCGCACCTTGAGCATCTTGGCGCCGCCCTTGATGCGGTGAACGGCCATGGCGAGCGGATCAGGTGGCGGCGAGGCTCCCAGCTCGTGCAGCGCTTGCAGGTCCTCTCGAGTGCTCTCGGCCAGTTGCCGCAGCAGGCGCAGGGTCAGTTGCTCGTCATCCTGGGTGAGGTGGCGCAATTGCTCCAGCGCAAAACCGCTGTGGCCAGGCAACTGCGTGGCAACCGTGACGACAGCCGCCGTCGGGAGCACGCTCGCCGACGCCAGGGCTGAACGCAGAGCTTGCAGGTAAATGGGCTTGAACAGGCACTCGTCCATGCCATCGTCCAGGCAGCGTTGACGTTCTTGCGCCTGGGCATTGGCGGTGACGCCGATGATCACGCAGGCAGGCAGGCCTTGGTCACGTTCCAGCGCGCGGATGCTTCGGGTCAGTTCGTGCCCGTCCATGATCGGCATGTTGCAATCGGTGATCAGTACATCGAAAGGGTGTTTTCGCCACAATGCCAACGCGTCCTGGCCCTGTTCGGCGAGCACTACCTTATGGCCCAGCGTGCGCAACTGCTTGTCGAGCAGCAACAGGTTGGCAGGGTAGTCATCGACCACCAGGACTCTCAATGCGGGGCTGTCGGCAGGGGGCGCAGGAGGCTTGGGTGATTGGCTCACGGGCGCAACGGCGACCGGCAGATCGAGGTGCACATCCACCTGGGTGCCCAGGCCCTCGAGGCTTTGCAGGGTCAGGGTGCCGCCCATCAGCTCGCACAGATCGCGACAGATCACCAGGCCTAGCCCTGCGCCTTGGCGGGCCTGGCGTCCGTCCATCTGGGCAAAGGTGTGGAACAGTCGCGCCTGGTCAGCGCTGCTGATACCCACGCCGCTATCCTTCACCTGCAGCATGACGCCCATCGATTGCTCGCCGTGCGCGGCCACCTCCAGTGCAACGTCTATCCGCCCCTCCTCAGTGAACTTGATCGCGTTGCTCAACAGGTTGGACAACACCTGCTTGAGCCGCAGTGGATCGCCCAGCACCCAGCACTGCTCGGTGGGCAGCGCGGCACGCAGGTGAATGCCCTTGGTTCGTGCATTGCCCTCGAATACCCGCAGTGTGGCGCGCACCAAACCGACCAGTTCGACGGCCACCGGTTGCAGGGTCATGTGCCCGGCTTCGATGCGCGAAATATCGAGAATGTCGCCAATCAGCTCAAGCAGCCCGGTTGCCGAGCCATGGGCGGTTTCCAGTGCCTGGCCATCGATGCGGCCATGCCGGCTGTCCTCCAGGGCCAGTTCGAGCAAGCCGATGACCGCGTTCATCGGCGTGCGGATTTCATGGCTCATGACCGCGAGAAACGTGCTTTTGGCCTGGTTGGCCTGCTCGGCATCCTCTTTCGCCTGGCGCAGTTGCTCCAACAGCCCGCGGCTGAGCTGCAGTTGATCCTGCAGCGCATGCTGGGCCTCGGTGCGCTGACTGATGAGTTTGCGCAGGTAGCTGTTCCAGAACACCACGCCCGCCAGCAAGACGCTGGCCAGCACCAGCACCTGGAGTGCCAGGGTCCGGTAGTTGCGCCAGGGGCTGTCGCTGACCACCGCACTGGTACGCCAGCGATTGACCAATTGTTCAAGCTCGTCAGGCGCAATGCTCAGTAACGCCTTGTCGAGGATGGCTTGCAATTGAGGCTGTGCAGGGTCGACGGCGAAGGCCGCGAGCGCGGGCTCATCACCCAGTTGCGCCGCGACCCGCAGGTCGCCCTTGAACACCTGGCTGATGAAGTAGCTGGCGTTGATATAGGGGCTGAGCGCGACATCGGCATTGCGTTGGAGCACCGACTCCATCAGTTGCAATGGATTGTCCACCTCGACCGGGCGCACTCGAGGTGCCTGCTGCAGGAGCCCGTCGAGCAGCGGAGAGCCGCGCAACAGCGCCACCCGCTGGTCGCTCAGCGGCTGTGCCGGGTCCAATGGCGGTGAGCTGGCGCGCATCACCAGCACCTGCGGGCTGGCCAGGTAGGGGCGGCTGTAACGCAAGCGAGTGGCCAGCCGCGGGTCATAGCCAATGGCGCCGAGCATGTCGACCTTGCCCTGCGTCGCGGCATCGACCATTTCGCCGAACGACTGTGCCCCGACCACGTCGAAACGCAAGCCGGTGCGCAGGCTGATCTGCTCCAGCACGTCCATGGTCAGGCCCCGTGGTTGCTGCTGGCTGTCGGTGAATGTCAGCGGAGCGAGGGCAGTATTGATCATCACCTTCACCGTGCGGTGCTGGGTGATCCAGGCGCGTTCTTCGGCGGTGAGGGCGTCCAGCCGGCGATCAAGCAGGATGCTGGTGCTGCCACTGGTCCAGCGCCGCAGGATGTTCAGCCGTTCGCTGTCGGCGATGCGCTCCAAGGCCCGGTCGATCAATGCGCGCAGGCGCTGGTTGTCGCGGTCCAGGGCAAACGCGAAAGTGCCGACCGGCAGTTTGACGAAGTGATCGACCTTGACTGCACCCTGGTAGCTTCTGCTGATCACGTAGTCGCTGCTGATGGCGTCGCCCAGGTAAGTATCTGCCTGGCCCAGCGCGACCGCCGCGACCCCAGCCAGGGTAGAGCGGTACAGGGTTATCTGGGCGTTGGGGTAGAGCTGCTGGACGGCCTGCAGGGGCAGGTAGTGATCGACCAGGGCCAGGCGCTGGCCGGCCAGGTCGCTGCCCTCCAGCAGGGCGCCGCCCTGTCGACTGACGAGTACTGGCAGGTCATCGGCATAGGGCAGGCTCAGGGCGAGTTCGGCGTCGGCGGCTTCGAAAGCGTTGGAAGTACCCAGCAGGTCGATCTCGCCTCGGTGCAGGGCAGCGATGGCCTGCGCGCGGGTAGGGTAGCGCCGTACCTTGATGGGTATCCCCAGTTGCTCGGCGATCAGGCCGGCGTAATCGGCGCTCAGGCCCTCGTAGTCGTCCTGGCTGGTGTTGATATCGAAAGGCGGATAGTCGGGGCGCGAGCCACCCAAGGTCAGTACCTGGCGTTCACGCAGCCATTGCCGGTCGTTGTCGTCAAGGGGCAGTGGCGCGGCGGCGCTCTGGGCGCGGGCCAGCAGGTGACGGTCCTCGCTGGTGGTCTGGGACAGTCCCTGCACGGGCACCAGCAAGGTCAGCACCAGGCACAGCAGTGTGCCCTTGCTCATGCTTCAGCCCGCGTTGTTGCGTTTAGCCAGGTCGACCATTTCCACCAGTGATTCGACCTTGAGCTTCTCCATGATCCGGCCGCGGTAGGTACTGATGGTCTTGGCGCTGAGGTGCATCTGCTCGCCGATCAGCTTGTTGCTCTGCCCCGAGCAGAGGCGGCGCAGCACCTCCATTTCACGGTTCGACAGGCTGCCCAGTCGGTCACCCTCGCTTTCCAGGGTGTTGCTGTTGACTGCCATCTGCGGGAAGGTCGAATAGCCTTTCACCAGTGCCTTGAGGGCAAAGACCAGGGCGTCGAGGTCCTCGTCTTTATTGACGAAGGCCGAGATGCCGGCGTCCATGCACCGGCGTACGTACAAGTCGGCCGGCTGGCCGGTCAACGCCATGATCCTGGGGGAGGGGGTGAGCAGCTTGAGGCGTTTGATCACTTCCATGCCATCGAGGTCGGGCAGGCCGATATCGAGGATGACCACATCTGCCTTGGTCTGCTCGGCCAGGCGTGCGGCATCCTTGCCCTTACCGGTTTCGCCGACGACGGTGAAGCGCTCCCCCTCGAGCAGCATGCGTACAGCAAGGCGAACAATGTGATGGTCATCGACCAACAGCACGGATGTCATGTGAAACTCCTGTCGGATTGAGCCCATGTCCTGTCTTCCGTCGGGCTCACGCCTGCGGATCAATTGGGCAGCGCGCACATTACGGTGATTCCGACCCCTTGGTAATAGGCGAGTATAGGCGCGTTGAAAAGACAACAAGGAATTGTAGAAAAGGACTACAAAAGGGGCGCGGGAACGCCCCGGGACAGGCACTGAGGCAGGCGGGTCAGCTGCAGGCGGGATGTGCCTTGAGGATGCGCTCGCGGGAGGCGGGGTTGTTCTTCAGGGCTTGGCCCACCCGGGGCGGGCGGCTGAGTAGCAGGCCGCCACAGTTGGGGCAGCGGCCGTGCAAGTGCTGGTCATTGCAGCTGCGACAGAAGGTGCATTCGAACGAGCAGATCAAGGCGTCCGGGCTGTCGCCCGGCAGGTCGCTGTTGCAGCACTCGCAGTTGGGGCGTAGTTCGAGCATGGGCGTGGCTCCGTGACGTGGAAGGGCAGTGTGCGCCGTCGCCACGTCTGGCGGCAATCGCTTCAGTTGCCCGGGCGGTACAGGTGGGCGTGGCCGGCGCGGTACAGCGCCGATTCGGCGAACGGTGCATCACCCAGCACATGGCCGACCAGGATCAGTGCCGTGCGCCGGAAGCCCTTGTTGGCCACGCGCTCGACGATGTCCGCCAGGGTGCCCCTGGCCCAGTCCTGATCAGGCCAGGTGGCGCGATGGACCACGGCGATCGGGCAGTCGGCGCCGTAATGGGGCAGGAGTTCCTCGACGATCCGCGCCAGGTTCTTGATGCCCAGATGGATGGCCAGGGTGCTGCCATGCCGGGCCAGGTCGGCCAGTTGTTCGCCGGCCGGCATCGGTGAGCTGTCGCCGTAACGGGTCAGGATCACTGTCTGCGACACCTGGGGCAGGGTCAGCTCGCACCCCAGCAGCGCGGCGCTGGCGGCGGTGGCCGTCACGCCGGGGATGATCTGGTAGTCGATGCCCAGTTCGCGCAGGTGGCGGATCTGCTCACCGATGGCGCCATACAGGCTGGGGTCGCCGCTATGTACCCGGGCCACGTCCTGGCCGTTGGCGTGGGCCTGGCGCATGGCCTCGACGATCTGCTGCAGGTGCAATTCGGCACTGTTGATCACTGTCTCGGCACGGTGCCCTTCGAGCACGGCAGCGGGTACCAGCGAGCCGGCATAGATGATCACCGGGCACTGGCGGATCAAACGCTGGCCCTTGACCGTGATCAGTTCCGGATCGCCGGGGCCGGCGCCGATGAAGTAGACCGTCATGGGGAGTCCTTGCAGGTAAAGGGGCGGATTATCCGCCGATGGCCAGCGCCAGGGTAGCGCCGCCGAGTCGCTGGCGCGGCACGCGCAGGCCAGGCTGCAGCGATTCGCGGCCAGCCAGGGCCAATGCGGCGCTTTCGGCCACACCCCAGCAGCCTGTCTGGGCGAAGGCGATGGCCGAGCGCTGGCTGAGCAGCGGCTCGAAGCCGAGCAGTTGCCCGGCATCGAAACAGATGAACGGCAGCCCAAGTCGCTCGGCCAAGGCCAGCAGGCCTGGCTCCCGGGCCTTTGGCGCGATGCTGGCGATGCCGCGCAGCGCGCTGAGCGGCAGGGCATGCTCGGCCAGGGTCTGGCGCAGCAGGACCGCCAGGGTCTCCACCGGGCAACCCCGGCGGCACCCAAAGCCGGCATACAGCGCCGGCGGCTTTGCAGATTCCAGCATCAGGCTTGACTGGAGCGACGGTACAGCCAGGCGCTGAGCAGGCCCAGGGCCACCCAGAAGGCGGCATTGGTCAGCCAGGAAGCGATCTTGAACTGGGTTTCCAGTGCCTCGGGTGCCAGGCTTTCATGGACCGCTGGCTGTGGCGCGCCGATCACGTGGGGCACAACCAGCAGCGCCGCGCCCAGTACCTTCAACAGCCAGTGGCGAGCGAACACCAGCAATGCCAGGCCAGTGGCGGTGGCGGCGGCAGTGCCGATCCACCAGGTCTGGCGTTGGCCCAGGTCGGCAGCGGCGGTGCCCGGCAGCTCCGGCGGCAGGCCCAGGGTCGGCGCCAGGCAGAACACCGCAAAGCCGGCCAGGCCCCACAGCGCGCCGGTGCTGACCCGGCCCGGCTCACGCAGGCTATACAGCGCGACGAGGATCAGCGCAAAGCCGACTGCTACCACCAGGTTGCCGCCTGTGGTGGACAGCACGCGCTGCCAGCCGTCTTCCGGCGCCCAGGCTTCGGCGCTGTGCTCATGCTCGTGGGGGGCGGCGGCTTCGCCATGTTCATGGTGCTCGGCTGCCGGTGCGGCGCTTTCATAGGTCTCCGCCTGCAGAATCAGCGGTGCGACCCAGAAGCTTTGCAGCAGTGTCAGCAGCAGGGCGGCGAGCAGCCCACTGAAGCCCGCGGTGCGGGCAATACGGGTAATCATGCGGGGCTACTCAGTGGCAGGGGAAGGCGGCGCTGTGGCGGGTGTCGTGGGCAGCGTTGTGCACCGCCTCGATGTGCGAGAAGCCGGCGAAGTAAACCAGGCACAGGCCCAGCAGGCTGGCGCCGATGGCGATGACCATGCGCTGGCTGAGTGTGGCGGGGGTGGCGATGCTGTGTTTTGTGCTGGTAATCGGCATGACGCGTTCCTCTGCTGCTTTTATTGGGGCAACGGGCAGGCGCGGCGCTCCCGGGCAGGACAGCCCAGGGAATACGACAGCGCCCGCCCACCGCGGGGTGTTGATGTGGTGTCAGGCCGGTCTCCGGGCTGGCGAGGCGGAGCGGGGCTCCATCTGTTAGCGTCACCTTCCCATGCCTGTTGAGCCGGCACAGTGGTCAAGACGCTTCACTCGCTTACCGTTGCGGGGGCAGCACCGGCCTTGTCCGCTATCTATTAAAGACGCTGGACGCACCGGTTTCCCGTTTCACCCCCAAGGGGGGCACCTGAACGCAGTGCGCTAGCAAATCATGGGGCGTGGCTTGCGTCAATCGCCCCAGCGGTTGACCGGTGTCGGGCGGATGCGTAGCCTTGCCGCTTCGAGGTTCTCCGGCCCAGGCCGGAGCTAAGACGGGAACGCGGTCCAAGCCGCGGCTGCCCCCGCAACTGTAAGCACTCAAAAGGATCGGCACAGCCACTGCGCAAGCGCGGGAAGGCGCCATCCCCCCGGCACCGCTGCCGGAACAGTGCAAGCCAGGAGACCTGCCTCGCAACGTTTTCGACTATCAACCGGGCGGGGTGATCCGGTGGCGAACGCGCCCGGCCGGCAACGCCCGAGGCTGTCGTCCCGCATGCCCGCGCCATTGCTGCCAAGGGCATCGCGACATGAAAACACTGGCCAAGCTCCCCGTCACCATCGTCACCGGCTTCCTCGGCTCGGGCAAGACTACCTTGCTGCGCCACATGCTCGACAACGCCCAGGGCCGCCGCATCGCGGTGATCGTCAACGAGTTCGGCGAACTGGGCATCGATGGCGAAATCCTCAAGCAGTGCAGCATTGGTTGCACCGAAGAAGAAGCCAACGGCCGCGTCTACGAGCTGGCCAATGGCTGCCTGTGCTGCACCGTGCAGGAAGAGTTCTTCCCGGTGATGCGCGAACTGGTGGCGCGCCGCGGCGACCTCGACCACATCCTTATCGAAACCAGCGGCCTGGCCCTGCCTAAGCCCCTGGTGCAAGCCTTCCAGTGGCCAGAAATCCGCAACGCCTGCACCGTCGATGCGGTGATCACCGTGGTCGACAGCCCGGCAGTGGCCGCCGGCACCTTCGCCGCCTACCCGGACCAGGTCGACGCCCAGCGCAAGCTCGACCCCAACCTGGACCACGAGTCGCCGCTGCATGAACTGTTCGCCGACCAGCTGGCCAGCGCCGACCTGGTGGTGCTGAACAAGGCCGACCTGATCGACGCCGAAGGCCTGGCCAAGGTTCGTGCCGAAGTCGCCGAAGAACTGCCGCCAGCGGTGAAAGTGATCGAAGCCAGCAGTGGTCGCCTGCCGCTGGAAGTGCTGCTGGGCGTCGGTGCCGAATCCGAGGCGCACATCGACGGCCGTCGCACCCACCACGATTCGCACCACGACGGCGATGACCACGACGATCACGACCATGACGCCTTCGACTCGATCTCCATCGACCTGCCAGAGGCCGACGAAAGCCTGCTGCTCGATGCCCTGACGCAACTGGTCACCGAGTTTGGCATCCTGCGCGCCAAAGGCTTCGCCGCCATTCCCGGCAAGCCGATGCGCCTGCTGATCCAGGGCGTGGGCACGCGCTTCGACAAGCACTTCGACCGCGCCTGGCGCACTGACGAGCCGCGCATCACCCGCCTGGTGCTGATCGGCCAGGACCTCGATGCCGTGCATCTGGAAGCGCGCCTGCGCCAGGCCCTGGGCGCCTGACCCATGCACCTGCTGAGGACCCAGCCCGGCGGCTTCGTGCCGGACGACAGCATTGCCGACCTCGGCCAGACTCCCGCCGAGCTGGTGATCCTCTGCAGCGGCGATTCGCACCTGGCGCTGCTCGCCGAAACCGCCGAGCAGTTGCCGGACGACTTCCCCAGCGTGCGCCTGGCCAACCCCATGCAGGTGCAGAACCATGCCTCGGTCGACCTGTATGTGGACGAGGTGCTGCGCCACGCCAAGGTGATCCTGGTGTCGCTGCACGGCGGCGTCGGTTACTGGCGCTACGGCGTCGAGCAACTGGTGGAACTCAGCCAGCGCGGCGTGCAACTGATCCTGGTGCCCGGCGATGATCGCCCCGACCCGGAGCTGACCGACCTGGGCACGGTGCGTGGCGAGCAGGCCGAGCGCCTCTGGCACTACCTGCGCCAGGGTGGCAAGGCCAACGCGGTCAGCCTGTTCAATTGCCTGGCCAGCCAGTGGTTGGGGCGTGACTACGCCTGGGATGAACCGCAGCCGTTGCCGCGTACTGCGGTTTACCACCCGGCCAAGGCCAGCGCCCAGTTGCAGGACTGGTACACCGACTGGCATCCCGAGCAACCGGTGGCGCCACTGTTGTTCTATCGCTCGCACCTGCAGGCGGCCAACACCGCCTTCATCGACGTGTTTTGCCAACGCCTGCAAGCCTGTGGCCTGAACCCACTGCCCATTGCCGTGGCCAGCCTCAAGGAGCGCGCCTGCCTCGACCAGGTCGAGGCCTGGCTCGATGAAGTGCAGGCTGAAGTGGTGATCAACACCACCGGCTTTGCCTTGTCCAGCCCCGAACAGCCCAACCTGCGCCCGTTGCGCCGCGATGTACCGGTGCTGCAGGCGATCTGCGCCCAGGACAACCAACCGGCCTGGGAGCAGAGCGAACAGGGCCTGGGCGCTCGCGACCTGGCCATGCACATCGCCTTGCCGGAACTGGACGGGCGCATCATCACCCGCCCCGTGAGCTTCAAGGACCTGGCCTGGCGCAGCGAGCGCAGCCAGTCCGATGTGGTCTGCTACCGGGCCCACCCCGAGCGCATGGACTTCGTCGCCGAACTGGCGCGGCGCTGGGTCGAGCTGGCGCGCCTGGACAACCAGGCGAAGCGCGTGGCGCTGGTGCTGGCCAACTACCCGACCCGCGATGGGCGCATCGGCAATGGCGTCGGCCTGGATACGCCCGGCGCCGCACTCAACATTCTCAAGGCCTTGCAGGCGCAGGGTTACCCGGTGGCCGGCCTGCCCGACAGCGGCACCGAACTGATCCACCAGTTGCTCGGCGGGGTGACCAACGACCTCGACCACCTCGACCAGCGCCCCTGTGCCCAGAGCCTGAGCCTGGCCGATTACCACAGCGCCTTCGCCGCCTTGCCCGAAGCCAACCAGCGCGCCGTGCTGGAACGTTGGGGCCCGCCCGAACAGGACCCGATGTACCGCAGCGGGCGTTTGATGGTGGCCGGCCTGCGCTACGGCCTGACCTTCGTCGGCATCCAGCCCGCGCGCGGCTACCAGGTCGACCACAGCGCGGTGTACCACGACCCCGACCTGGTGCCGCCCCACGGCTATCTGGCGTTCCACTTCTGGCTGCGCAACGGCTATGCCGCCGATGCGCTGATTCACGTCGGCAAGCACGGCAACCTGGAGTGGCTGCCGGGCAAGGGCGTCGGGCTGTCCAATGAATGCTGGCCAGACGCCTTGCTCGGCCCGCTGCCGAACATCTACCCGTTCATCGTCAACGACCCGGGCGAGGGCGCCCAGGCCAAACGGCGCACCCAGGCGGTGATCATCGACCACCTGATGCCGCCGCTGACCCGTGCCGAAACCTATGGCCCACTGCGCCAGCTGGAGCAGCTGGCCGATGAATACTACGAAGCGCAGCTGCTCGACCCGCGCCGTGCCCAGGAGCTGCAGCGCGACATCCTCGAACTGCTCAAGGCCAACCACATCGACCGCGACCTGCAGCTCGAAGGCCAGCTGGACGACGCGGCGGTGTGGCTGCCGCGGCTCGACACCTACCTGTGCGACCTCAAGGAATCGCAGATCCGCGATGGCCTGCATGTGTTCGGCCAGTCGCCACAGGGCCGGCTGCGCAGCGACACGCTGTTGGCGCTGCTGCGGGTGGAACGCGGTGACGGCAAGGGCGGCAATGCCAGCCTGATCCGCGCCCTGGCCCGGGCGCTGGGGCTGGGCTTCGACCCGCTCGATTGCGACCTCGGCCAGGCCTGGGAGGGTCCACGCCCGGCGCTGCTACAGCAGCTGGACGCGGCGCTGTGGCGCACGGCCGGGGATACCCGTGAACGGCTCGAACTGCTGGCGTTGACATTGATCGAACAGGCGCTGGAAGGCGACTGCCCACTTGATGGGCAGGCTGACTGGCAACCGGTGCGCGAGGTGCTGCAAGCGCTGGTCGAGCAGGTCGCCCCCAACCTGGACGCCTGCGGCGCTGCCGAAATCGACGGCCTGCTGGCGGCCCTGGCCGGGCGTTTCGTCCCCGCCGGGCCCAGCGGCGCGCCGAGCCGTGGCCGCCTGGACGTGCTGCCCACCGGGCGCAACTTCTATACCGTCGACGTACGCAACCTGCCCACCACCACCGCCTGGCGCCTGGGCTTCGCCTCGGCCAACCTGATTCTTGAACGCCACCTGCAGGACCACGGCGACCACCTGCGCCAGTTGGGCCTGTCGGTGTGGGGCACGGCCACCATGCGCACCGGCGGCGACGACATTGCCCAGGCCATGGCGCTGATGGGCGTGCGCCCGGTATGGGCAACCGGCAGCCAGCGCGTCGACGACTTCGAGATCTTGCCGCTGAGCCTGCTCGATCGCCCACGGGTCGATGTCACGCTGCGGGTCTCGGGCTTCTTCCGCGATGCCTTCGGTAACCTGATTCGCCTGTTCGACGCGGCGGTGCAGGCGGTGGCCGCGCTCAACGAGCCGGATGACCTCAACCCGCTGGCCGCCCGCGTGCGCGCCGAGCGTCAGGCGCTGCTCGATGACGGCCTGGATGAAGAGCAGGCGGCGCGCCAGGCCGGCTGGCGCGTGTTCGGCGCCAAGCCCGGCGCCTATGGCGCAGGGGTGCAGAACGCCATCGACGGGCGCCTGTGGCACAGCCGCGACGATTTGGCCGAGGTCTACCTCAACCACGGCGGCTACGCTTACGGCGCCAGCGACGAAGGCACCCCGGCCCGCGCGCGCTTCGCCCAGCGCCTGAGCCAGGTGCAGGCGGTGCTGCAGAACCAGGACAACCACGAGCACGACCTGCTCGATTCCAACGACTACTACCAGTTCCAGGGCGGCATGCTGGCCGCCGCCGAGACCCTGGCTGGCACCGCCCGGGCCAGCTACCACGGTGACCACAGCCAGGCCGACCGGCCGCGTATCCGAACCTTGAAGGAAGAGCTCAACCGGGTGATCCGCGCCCGCGCGCTCAACCCCAAGTGGATCGACGGCGCCAAGCGCCATGGCTATAAAGGTGCCTTCGAGCTGGCGGCGACGGTCGATAACCTGTTTGCCTTCGACGCCACCACCGGGCTGATCGACGACCATCATTACCAGGGCCTGGCCGACGCCTACGTGCTCGACCCGGCGACCCGTGATTTCATGCGCGAGCACAACCCCGAGGCCCTGCGCGACCTCACCGAGCGCCTGCTGGAAGCCCAGCAGCGCGGCCTGTGGCAGGACCCGGGCGACTACCGCGAGAGCCTCGAGCAACAGTTGCTCGAAGGCGAGGAAGACTGCTGAACATGAACGAACCTGTGCAATTCCCCCTGGCCGCCGTGGTGGGGGCCGACGAACTGAAGCTGGCACTGTGCCTGACCGCCATCGACCCGAAGATCGGCGGTGTGCTGATCGAAGGCCCGCGCGGCATGGCCAAGAGCACCCTGGCTCGCGGCCTGGCCGACCTGCTGGGCGATGGGCCGTTCGTCACCTTGCCGCTCGGCGCCACCGAGGAACGACTGGTCGGCACCCTCGACCTGGACGCCGCACTGGGCCAGGGCCAGGCGCGCTTCGCCCCGGGCGTGCTGGCTCACGCCGATGGCGGCGTGCTGTATGTGGACGAGGTCAACCTGCTGCCCGACCCGTTGGTGGACTTGCTGCTGGATGTGGCCGCCAGCGGCACCAACCGCATCGAGCGCGATGGCATTTCCCATCGCCACGCCGCGCGTTTCGTGCTGATCGGCACCATGAACCCGGAGGAGGGCGAGCTGCGCCCGCAATTGCTCGACCGCTTTGGCCTGAACGTCGCCCTCGACGGCTTGCCGGCACCCGAGGCGCGCCAGCAGATCATTCGCCGGCGCCTGGCGTTCGACAGCGACCCTGAAGCCTTCTGCACGCAGTGGGCCGGAGCCCAGACGGAGTTGCGCGAGCGCTGCCGGGCCGCGCGCGAGCGCCTGGCTGCGATCGCCCTGGACGACCAGGCCCTGGCCTGGATCACCGAACGCTGTTTCGCCGCCGGGGTCGATGGCCTGCGCGCCGACCTGGTCTGGTTGCGCGCCGCCCGCGCCCACGCGGCCTGGCGTGGCCACCCAGCCATCGAAGAGCAGGATGTGAATGCCGTCGCCGAATTTGCCCTGCGTCACCGTCGTCGGCAGGCTTCTGCGCAGCCACAGGCCACCCCGCCCAGTACCGCCGAGCAGTCGCAGGCTCCGGGTCAGCCCCAGGGGCAGGGCGACTGGGGCGCCTTGCCGCCGCAGCCGGTGGCCAGCGGTGCTCGGCGCGAGGTGCCGAACTGGGCAAAAAAGCCCTGAGCATCCGCCGCCGCGACGCCCAGGCGGCAGATGCCAGACCCCGCGTCGGCCAGTTGAACGGTGTTTCCCGTGGCCGCGCCCGGGCAGCCGAAGATGGCCGCATCGCCTGGCTGCCAACCCTGCTCAAAGGCCGCCCCCGCCAGCGCCGCGACCTGTGCTGGCAGCAGCGCCAGGCCCAGGCGCCGGAACTGTGGCTGGTGATCGTCGATGCCTCGGCCTCCACCCGTCGCCACCAGGCGCTGGCCCAGGCCAAGGGCCTGCTGGCCGGGGTGTTCGACCAGGCCTACCGGCAGCGTGCGCGGTTGGCGCTGTTGACCGCCAGTGGCAGCAAACCGCAGTGGCAACGCCACGGGCTCAAGGCTTCGCAGGCGCTCCAGCCGTGGCTGCAGCAGCTGGGTGCCGGCGGTGGCACACCGCTGCTGGCGGCCCTGGAAGAGGCACGGCACTGGTTGCTGGCGCGGGGCAAACGGCTGCCCCACGAGGTGCAGCGCTGTCTGTTGCTGACCGATGGTCGCCTGCAGGGGTGGCAAGCAACGCAACCGCTACCGTGCAGTACATTGCTGGTGGATATCGAATTGGCGGCGGTACGTGTGGGCCGCGCACGGCAACTTGCCGAACAACTTCATGCCGATTATCGGCATATCGAGCAGTTCGATACCGTCAATTGAATGGAATAACTGCGACGGGATGTCGCATGAACGAAAGTTATCGCGAGGGGAACTTTAAAGTTGCACCTGTGCGTGCAGGGCACGCACAGGAATTGCCGTGGTCTGCTTATTCAGGCATCGACCAGGGTTGCAGGTCATAGCCCTTCTGGCACAGTTCGGCACGCACTTCCTCGATCAGGCTGGCCCACTGCGCAGGGTCCGAATAGACCCGCGAAGAGACTTGCTTGGCGCCGATGCGGGCGCTGGTCCGGTCGATCACTGCCAGGCTTAGTTCGCCGGTACCGTTGGGTGCATCCCAGGCGACGCACTGGAAGGGTTCGAAGGCGTGGTCGGCAATCAGCAGTGCTTCGTTGACACGGAGCGGGGCGTTCATGGGTTCGGTCTCTCTATGGTCCCAAACAGCGAAAAGTGTTTCCGCGGTGTTATTCCGGTACAGGTTACAGCGCGGTGTTAATCGTACTGATGCTCCAGATCAGGGGATGAGTCACACAATCTAAGAATTTTTTTATCTGGACGCATTGCAAGGTGTTTCTGCGTGCCGTCTGTGACGTCAATAAAATACGAAAATTCCCGGGCGGCTCAAATACGGCCGAATCGGGCTGACCAACGGTAGTGGGGGCTGTCAAGTTCATTGCTACTGTTACTTTTGGCGTCGCAACTTACTGTTTATAGATAAAAAACCCTATTCCGGCGCCAAGGAATGGTCATGCTCGAGCCTGCCGCCCAACGTCGCTTGCTGATCGTCGACCCCTGCGACGATTGTCATCGATTGTTACCGGGCCTGCGCGGCGTCGGCTGGGATGTGCGTAGTTGCAGCCTGGACGTTGCCCTGGAGCACCCCTGCGATGTCGGCCTGCTGCGCCTGCAGGCCTCGCACCTGCGTCACCCCGACGCGGTCAAGGACATGATCAAACGCAGCAATACCGAATGGATCGCCGTGCTCAGCGCCGAAGAACTGCGCATGCAGAATGTCGGCGATTTCGTTTGCGAATGGTTTTTCGACTTCCACACCTTGCCGTTCGACGTGTCGCGGGTGCAGGTCACCCTCGGCCGGGCCTTCGGCATGGCGCGCCTGCGTGGCCGCGGCGCGGTGCGCGATGGCGAGGCCGAGCCCGAGCACGAACTGCTGGGCGAGAGCCGGCCGATCCGCGAACTGCGCAAACTGCTCGGCAAACTGGCACCCACCGAATCGCCGGTGCTGATCCGTGGCGAGAGCGGTACCGGCAAGGAATTGGTGGCGCGCACCTTGCACCGCCTGTCGCAGCGCCATGACCAGCCGTTCGTCGCCATCAACTGCGGCGCGATTCCCGAACACCTGATCCAGTCCGAGCTGTTCGGCCACGAGAAGGGCGCATTCACCGGCGCCCACCAGCGCAAGGTCGGGCGTATCGAGGCGGCCAACGGCGGCACCCTGTTCCTCGACGAGATCGGCGACCTGCCGCTGGAGCTGCAGGCCAACCTGCTGCGCTTTCTGCAGGAGCGGCACATCGAACGGGTGGGCAGCAACCAGCCGATCGCCGTGGATGTGCGGGTGCTGGCGGCGACCCACGTCGACCTGGAAAAGGCCATCGCCCTCGGCCGTTTCCGTGAAGACCTGTATTACCGGCTCAACGTGCTGCAGGTGGTGACCGCGCCGCTGCGCGACCGGCATGGCGACCTGTCGATGCTGGCCAGCCATTTCGCCCGTTTCTACAGCCTGGAGACCGGCCGCCGGCCGCGCTCCTTCAGCGACAGCGCACTGGCGGCCATGGGCCGCCACGACTGGCCGGGCAACGTGCGTGAACTGGCCAACCGTGTGCGCCGGGGCCTGGTGCTGGCCGAAGGGCGGCAGATCGAAGCCCCGGACCTGGGCCTGCACGACCAGGTGGAACAGGAGGCGCTGCTGGGCACCTTGGAAGACTACAAGCACCGCGCCGAGCGCCAGGCCCTGTGCGACGTACTCAACCGACACAGCGACAACCTCAGCATCGCGGCCAAGGTGCTGGGGATCTCCCGGCCGACCTTCTATCGGCTGCTGCACAAGCATCAGATCCGCTGAGGCCGGTTCCCGCGCCCCCATTGCCCTGGATCAACACCCGGCGACTGCTTCAGGCGGATGCTCAAGCCCTACCGACAGCTTGAGAGGACCCGGCCATGAGCAGCACCTTCTTCATCCCCGCCGTGAACATCATGGGCATCGACTGCCTGGACGAAGCCATGGCCGCCATCGCCGGCTACGGCCTGCGCAAGGCGCTGATCGTGACCGACCAGGGCCTGGCCCGCGCTGGCGTGGCCGAACGCATCGCCGGGCTGCTGGCCATGCGCGATATCGACTCGGTGGTGTTCGATGGCGCCAAGCCCAACCCGAGCATCGCCAACGTCGAGGCTGGCTTGGCCATACTGCAGCGCGAGCGTTGCGACTGTGTGGTCTCGCTCGGTGGTGGCTCGCCCCATGACTGCGCCAAGGGCATTGCGCTGTGCGCCACCAACGGCGGGCATATCAGTGACTACGAAGGGGTGGACCGCTCGAGCAAGCCGCAACTGCCGCTGATCGCCATCAACACCACCGCCGGCACCGCCAGCGAGATGACCCGTTTCTGCATCATCACCGACGAGGCGCGCCACGTGAAAATGGCCATCGTCGACCGCAACGTCACGCCTATCCTGTCGGTCAACGACCCGGCGCTGATGGTCGGCATGCCCAAGTCGCTGACCGCCGCCACCGGCATGGACGCGCTGACCCACGCCATCGAGGCCTATGTGTCGACTGCCGCCACGCCGATCACCGACGCCTGCGCGCTCAAGGCCATCAGCCTGATCAGCGACAACCTGCGCCAGGCGGTGGCCGACGGCAGCGACCTGCAGGCCCGGGAGAACATGGCTTACGCGCAGTTCCTTGCCGGCATGGCCTTCAACAACGCCTCCCTGGGGTACGTGCATGCCATGGCGCACCAGTTGGGCGGCTACTACGACTTGCCCCATGGGGTGTGCAACGCGGTGCTGCTGCCCCATGTGCAGCGCTTCAATGCCAAGGTCAGCGCTGCGCGCCTGCGCGATGTGGCCAAGGCCATGGGCGTGAAAGTGTGTGGGCTGGAGGCGGAGCAGGGGGCTGGAGCGGCGATTTCTGCCATCGAGCATCTGGCGGCGGCGATCGACATCCCGGCCGGGCTCGCCGAGCTGGGGGCCAAGGTTGAGGATGTGCCGGTGTTGGCGGCTAATGCGCTGAAGGATGCTTGTGGGTTGACCAATCCGCGGGTGGCCAGCCAGGCGGAGATCGAGGCGATCTTCAAGGCGGCGTTTTAGGCGCGGGGGGATTGCGTGAGGGCCACCAGGTGCTTGCCGGTGTTTTTGCAGCGCCTATGAGATCGAGCGCCGCCCGCGCGGCGCATCGCTGGCAAGCCAGCTCCCACATTTGTTTCGGGCCAATTATGCCTGTGAGGGTACCGCTGCACGCCTTGGTGCATGTCTCAAGTCAGGCGAGGCGCCAGTGGTGCCCACCTCAAAACCGAGTCGGACCAACAAGGCGGACAGCGATGAAACAACAGGAGTAACTGGCCCGAAACAAATGTGGGAGCTGGCTTGCCAGCGATGCGCCGCGCGGGCGGCGCTCGGTCTTGAGAGCGCTGCAAAGCTATCGCCCTACACCTGGCGGCCCACATGCGATCCCACTTGAGAACGCCGCAAACCTCACGCCCCACACCCCCTTTTTGCCTGCCCCCCTGATGACGGCTGACGAATTCTGACGCACACTGCCGAAAATTCCGATGCCCGATGCCCCGTTCTACTGGGGCACAGCTGGAGCACGCAATGGCGCGACAAACACTCACAACAAACGCCCATGACCCGCTGCAGCAATCCCGCATGGTCCGCCTGAAGCTGGCCAACGAGGGCGAACTGCCCTTGGGGATGCTGCGCGACGAAATCGACGCCTCCTGGCGGCGCAGCCTCAGCCATGGCCTGGACTGCCTGCAGGGCGAGCAAGTAGGCCTGGGCATTCGTCACGGCCTCGACCTGCGCACGCTGCTCGAGCACAACCGGCTGCTGATCGACGCGGTCACCCCCGAGCTGGACTACCTGGTGCGCCGCCAGGGCCAGAGCGGCATCGTCATCCTCGGCGACGCCCAGGCCAACGTGCTGGCCATCGAAGGGCACAAGCATGCGCTGGAGCGCGAGGGCCTGCGCGACCTGCACCCCGGCAGTTGCTGGAGCGAGGCGCTGCGCGGGACCAACGCCATCGGCACGGCCGTGGTCGAAGGCCAGCCCACCCTGATCAACTGCGGCGAGCATTACCTCGACCGCCTCAGCCCGTTTTCCTGTACTTCGGTACCGCTGCGCGACCCCCATGGCGAAGTGATTGGCGTGCTCGACGTGACCCGCGAAGGGGTCATGGCCCAGCCCCAGGACAGCCTCACCGCGCTGATGCTGGCCGCCGGCAACATCGAGTGCCGCTTGTTCGGGCTGTGCCACCCCGAGCACCTGGTGCTGGCTTTTCACAGCCGCCCACAATACCTGGCCAGTGCCTGGCAGGGCCTGCTGGCCCTGAGCCTGGACGGCGAGGTGCTGGCCGCCAATGACAACGCCTGCCAATTGCTCCAGCTGAGCCGGCAGGCGCTGCTCGGCAGGCGCTGCAGCGACTTGCTCGGTGAACGTTCGCCAGCCTTCATCTCTCGCCTGTGGCAAGGCGGCGTCAGCAGCGTGCAGACCGCCAAGGGCGACTTCTTCTTCCGCGCCGTGCAGCTACCGCGCCACGCCAAGCTCAACGGCGCCACGGCGAACGCCAGGCCCGCAGAATCGGCCAGGGCCCAGGCCCTGGAAGCGCTGGCCGGCGCTGATGCGCGCCTGGCCCGTGGCCTGCGCATGGCCCGCCAGGGCCTGGCCAATGGCTTGCCGGTGCTGTTGCTGGGCGAAACCGGCACCGGCAAGGAAGTCATCGCCCGGGCTCTGCACCAGGCCAGCCCGCGTGGCGACAAAGCCTTCATCGCGGTCAACTGTGCGGCGATCCCCGAGGGGCTGATCGAATCGGAGCTGTTCGGCTACCGCGAAGGCGCTTTCACAGGTTCGCGCCGTGGCGGCATGGTCGGGCGCCTGATGCAGGCCCACGGCGGCACGCTGTTCCTCGACGAGATCGGCGACATGCCGCTGGCCCTGCAGGCGCGCCTGTTGCGCGTGCTGCAGGAACGCCGGGTGGCGCCGTTGGGCGCGGGCGACGAGCAGGAGATCGACGTGGCGTTGATCTGCGCCACCCACCGCGACCTCAAGCGCCTGGTCAGCGAACAGCATTTTCGCGAAGACCTGTACTACCGGGTCAATGGCGTGTCCCTGCGCCTGCCGGCGCTGCGCGAGCGCGACGACCTGGCCAGCATCATCGAAACCCTGCTGGGCAAGTTCGGCGCCCGTGGCGTGAGCCTCGACCCGGCGCTGGCCGGCCTGCTCGAAGGCTTCGACTGGCCGGGCAACATCCGCCAGCTGGAGATGGTGCTGCGCACCGCCCTGGCCATGCGCGAGGACGGCGAGCAGGTGCTGACCCTCGACCACCTCACCGACTGCCTGCTCGACGAGCTGGCCAGCGGCACGACGCCCTCCGGCAGCCTGCGCGACAACGAACTGGAACTGATCCGCGGCGCCCTGACGCGCCACCAGGGCAATGTCTCGGCGGCGGCCGAGGCGCTGGGCATCAGCCGCGCCACCCTGTACCGCAAACTCAAACAGTTGCGCGGCTGAACCATGGGCGGACTGTTCTCACGCTTGATCGAATCGAGTGACCCCCTGCTGATGCGCCAGGCCCTGGCCTGGCTGTACGGTTTCGTGCGCCCGCAACGGCGCGCCATCGGCGTATTGCTGGGGTTGTCGCTGGGCGCTTCGTTGCTGGCCCTGGCGCAACCCTGGCTGGTCAAGACCCTGATCGACGAGGGCCTGCTGGCCAAGGATTACCAGACCCTCTGGCACATGGCCGCGATCATGATCGGCGCCGGCCTGCTCGGCACCGTGCTGGCGGGGGTGAACCGCTACCTGCACACGCGGCTGTCCGGGCGCATCCTGTTCGCCCTGCGCGATGACCTGTACCGGCATCTGCAGCAGCTGTCGCCGACCTTCTACGGACGGCGGCGCACCGGCGATATCCTTTCGCGGCTGGACGGTGACGTCGCCGAGATCCAGCGCTTTGCCGTGGACTCGCTGTTCTCGGCGGTGTCGGCGGTGATCGGCCTGGTCGGCGCGCTGGCTCTGATGTTGCTGCTGTCCTGGCAACTGTCGTTGCTGCTGGCGCTGCTCATCCCGCTCGAAGTGCTGTGGCTGCGCTGGATGCGCCGTAAGGTGGAGCGCGAGGTGCGCAGCCTGCGCGAGCGCTCGGCGGACGTGTCGTCGTTCCTGGTCGAAACACTGCCGGCGATGAAGTTCATCCAGGCCGCCGGCCAGCAGCGCCGCGAGGCCGAGCGCCTGGAAGGCCTGGGGCAGGGCTACATGAGCCAGTTGCTGAAGGTACAGCTCACCGAATTCTTCACCCAGGCGGTGCCCGGCACCCTGACCTCGTGGTGCCGTGCCTGCGCCTTCCTGGTCGGCGGCTGGTGGGTGATCCAAGGTACCTGGCAGCTCGGCGCACTGATCGCGTTTTCCACGTACCTGGGCATGGCCGTCGGGCCAGTGCAGAGCCTGCTGGGGCTGTACGTGGCGGTGCAGCGCATGGCCGTGAGCCTGGGGCGGGTGATGGAACTCAAGCGTGAGCCGGTCGCGGTTCAGCCTGCCGAAGCGCCGCTGCCCATCGCCGACGGGCCCGGCGAACTGCGCCTGGAGGCGGTGCACTTTGCCCACGATGAGCGCCAGGGCGGCGTGCTGCGCGGCGTCGATGCCAGCCTGCCGGGCGGGCTCAAGGTCGCCATCAGCGGCGCCTCGGGCGTCGGCAAATCGACCCTGATCGACCTGCTGCAGCGGTTCTACGACCCCGATGCCGGGCGCATCCTGCTCGACGGCATCGACTTGCGCCAACTCGACTTGCAGGCCTTGCGCCGGCGCATCGCGGTGGTCAGCCAGGACATCGTGCTGTTTCGTGGCACCCTGGCGCAGAACCTCGCCTACAGCACGCCCGAAGCAACCCGTGAACAGCTCGAAGCAGTGGTGCGCCTGACCCGCCTGGACAGCTTGGTCGGCAGCCTGCCGCTGGGCCTGGACGGGATGCTCGGCGAGCGTGGCCAGCAGCTGTCCGGTGGCCAGAAGCAACGCATCGCCATCGCTCGGGCGCTGCTGCAGCAACCGGCGATCCTGGTACTCGACGAAGCCACCTCGGCGGTGGACGAAGCCACCGAGCGCGAAGTGATCGCTGCCATCGACCAGTTGTTTGCCGGGCGCACGCGCATTTTGATCAGCCACCGCGCCTCGACCTTGGCCGATGCCGATGTGCACCTGCACTTGAGCGACGGCCTGCTGCGCAGCAAGGAGCCGGCCGGGCATGACCAGTGAACTGCGCGTTGGCCTGATCGACAGCGGCTGCTCGCCCAGGCAGGCCACCATGCTGCTCGATGCCCGGCGCTTCTGGCTGGCCGACGGCGTGTTGCAGGAAGGCGAAGCGCTGCCCGATGCCCTTGGCCATGGCAGCGCCGTGCTCGAGCGTATTTGCGCTGAGGCCGGTGCCATGCCGCTGCTGCTGGCCCAGGTGTTCGACCGTCAATGGAGTACCAGCGCCCTGCAAGTGGCCGCCGCGCTGCTGTGGCTGGTGGAGCAGGGCGCCGCGGTGATCAACCTCAGCCTGGGCCTGCACCAGGACCGCCCGGTGCTGCGCCAGGCCTGCGCCGAAGCCCAGGCCGCCGGGGTGCTGCTGTGTGCCTCAAGCCCGGCGCGGGGCGAACCGGTGTATCCGGCAAGCTACCCAGGGGTGATTCGGGTAACGGGTGATGCCCGCTGCGCGCCGGGTGAATGGTCATGGCTGGGAACCGCCCAGGCCGATTTCGGCGCCCATGTCGGCACCACCGGCGGGGCGGGTGCCAGCCTTGCCTGTGGCGCGTTCAGCGGCCTGGTTGCTGGCGTATTGCGCAACCGGCCCGAGCTGGAACACCTGGCGTTGGTCCACTGGTTCAAGCACCACGCGGCGTTCACCGGCCCGGAGCGCAAGGGGCAGGCTGATGGCTGACGCGCGCATTGTGGTACTCGGCGCGGGCCCTGCCGGCGCCGCCACGGCCCTGGGGCTGCGACGCCTGGGTTATGCCGTGACCGTGGTCAGCGACTGGCGCCGCTTCGCCGCCATCGAAGGGGTTTCCCAGCGCGTGCTCGACGGGTTGCAGCATGCCGGGCTTGGGGCAGCACTCGCGCAGGCCACCACCCCCGCTGAACGGCAGGTGCACTGGAATGGTGAACAGCTGCGCCTGAACCAGGAGTGCTTGCTCGATCGCCAGCGTTTCGACCGGGCCTTGCGTGACGACCTGCGTCGGGCCGGGGTCGAGTTGATCGAAGGCCGGGTGCGCGAGGTGCTGCGCGATGCCGGCCATCGGGTGCGCCTGGACGATGGCCAGGTGGTGCATGGCGACTTTCTGGTCGAGGCCCGTGGCCGCCAGGCGCCGCTGGCCGAAGGGCGCCTGCGCGGGCCGGAGACCGTCAGCCTGCTTAACCTCTGGCAGGGCACGCCAGGGGCAGCGGCCTCGGCCGTGGAGAGCCTGGACGATGGCTGGGCGTGGATGGCGCGGCTGGACGATGGCCGTTGCTACTGGCAAGTGACATTGGATGCAGGTACGGCCAGCCTGCCGGGCAAGGCACAGCTGGCGGCGTATTGCGCCGAGCGCCGGCGTACTTCGGCGCAGGTACGGGCAATCTTCGATCAACAGGCCTTCGCCCCCGCGCAGGTGCATGCCCGCAGCAGCACGGCGATCCTGGCCGGCAGTTGCGCAGGCGACGATTGGCTGCGGGTGGGGGATGCGGCGATGGCGGTAGACCCGCTTTCGGGCAATGGGATTTTCCAGTCGTTGTCGTCGGCGTTGCAGGCGCCGGTGGTGATCAACACCTTGTTGCGGCGGCCTGAGAGCGCCGCGCTGGCGCAACGATTCCATCAGGAGCGTATCGAGCAACTGTTCCTGCGCTTTGCCCGCATTGGCCGGGATTTCTACGCTCAGGAGCAGGCAAGAGCGTCGGGCGCGTTCTGGGCTGCGCGCCGCAAGTGGCCGGATGCGCAGCCGATCCATGCCCAGGCCGCCTGGAGCGCGGTGACGGTGGAACGTCGGCCGGTGTTGCGTGATGGCTTCGTGGAGGAGGCCGAGGTGGTGGTGACGGCAGACCAGCCGTTGGGGGTGTGGCACCTGCAAGGGGTTGAATTGGCGCCTGTGGTCCGTGGGGTGCAGGCGGGGCAGTCGCTGCAGGCGTTGTTGCGCGATCGGCCCGAACAGCAGCAGATGATGGTGCGGCGGTGGCTGCAGGAACAGGGATGCTCTTGAGATTCTGGGGCTGCTGCGCAGCCCTATCGCGACACAAGGCCGCTCCTACAAGTGTTCGCGGTCTCCTGTAGGAGCGGCCTTGTGTCGCGATAGGGCCGCAAAGCGGCCCCAGCTGTGCCAAACCCAACAACAAAGGCCACGCCATGCCCGTCCCCGACCCGTTTCGCCAAGGCCTCGAACGAGGCTGGATCACCCACGATGCCTCGCGCCTGGAGCAGGACCTGACCTTCGAAGCCGACGTCGCCGTGATCGGCAGCGGCGCCGGCGGCGCCACCACGGCCGAGGCGCTGAGTGCCGCCGGCCTGAACGTGCTGCTGATCGAGGAAGGGCCGCTGAAGACCAGCAGCGACTTCCACCTGCTGGAGCACGAAGCCTACGCCGAGCTCTACCAGGAAGGCCTGGGCCGGCTGAGCAAAGAGGGCGCCATCACCATCCTCCAGGGCCGCGCGGTAGGCGGCACCACCCTGGTCAACTGGACCTCGAGCTTTCGCACCCCGCCGCAAACCCTGGAACACTGGGCCCAGGAGCACGCCGTCAAAGGCCTGGACAGCGCCACCCTGGCGCCCTGGTTCGAACGCATGGAGCAGCGCCTGGGCATCACCCCCTGGGCGCTGCCACCCAACGCCAACAACGACGTGCTGCGCCGCGGTTGCGAGGTACTTGGCCACCGCTGGGCGGTGATCCCGCGCAACGTGCGCGGCTGCTGGAACCTGGGTTACTGCGGCATGGGCTGCCCGGTCAATGCCAAGCAGTCGATGCTGGTCACCAGCATCCCGGCCCTGCTGGAAAAGGGCGGCACGCTGCTCTACCTGGCCCGCGCCGAGCGCTTCAGCCACGACGGCCAACGGATCGACCACCTGCTGTGCCAGGCCCTGGATGCCCGCGGCGTGCACCCGACCGGCCGGCAGATCCAGGTGCGCGCCCGTCATTACGTGCTGGCCGGTGGCGGCATCAACAGCCCGGCCCTGCTGCTGCGCTCCGAGGCCCCCGACCCGCACCAGCGCCTGGGCAAGCGCACCTTCCTGCACCTGGTCAACTTCAGCGCCGCGCAGTTCGCCGACAGGATCGACCCGTACTATGGCGCGCCGCAGTCGATCTACAGCGACCAGTTCCAATGGCAGGGCGGCGTCGACGGGCCGATCGGCTACAAACTCGAGGTGCCGCCGCTGCACCCGGCCCTGGCCAGCACCCTGCTCGGGGGCCACGGCCAGGACAACGCACTGCGCATGGCCGAGCTGCCGCACACCCATGTGATGCTGGCGCTGCTGCGCGACGGTTTCCACCCGGACAGCCCGGGCGGCCAGGTGCAACTGCGCGGCGATGGCTCGCCGGTACTCGACTACCCCGTCACCGACTACCTGCGCGACGGGCTGCGCCGGGCCTGGCACAGCATGGCGCAGATCCAGTTCGCCGCCGGGGCCCGCCAGGTGATGCCCGTGCATGGCGATGCCCGCTACGTCGACAACCCCGCGCAAGCGGCCGCGATGATCGACGGCCTGCCCCTGGAACTGTTCCGCATGCGCCTGGGCAGCGCCCACGTCATGGGCGGCTGCGCCCTGGGCGAAGATCCGCGCCAGGCGGTATGCGACAGCCTGGGCCGGCATCATCAGCTGGAAAACCTGTCGATCCACGACGGCTCGCTGTTCCCCACCAGCATCGGCGCCAACCCGCAGCTGTCGGTGTACGCCCTGGCTGCGCGGCTCAGCGAAGCACTGGTCGGGCGCCTGGCACAGGGGGCATGACAGGCCCTGCACGCCCTGTCTATAGTGCCATCAGCCGGCCGCGCGACTTGGCCGGGCGCAATCGCTGCGCTACCATCCGACTCCCCAACGCACTCCAGCCAGGATGACGCGATGAACCGAGTGTTGTACCCGGGTACTTTCGACCCCATTACCAAAGGCCATGGCGACCTGGTCGAGCGTGCCTCGCGGCTGTTCGATCACGTGATCATCGCCGTGGCCGCCAGCCCGAAGAAAAACCCACTGTTCCCGCTGGAGCAACGGGTGGAGCTGGCCCGCGAGGTCACCAAGCACCTGCCCAATGTCGAAGTCATCGGCTTCTCCTCGCTGCTGGCGCATTTCGCCAAGGAGCAGAACGCCAATGTGTTCCTGCGTGGCCTGCGCGCGGTCTCGGATTTCGAATACGAGTTCCAGCTGGCCAACATGAACCGCCAGCTGGCGCCGGACGTCGAGAGCCTGTTCCTCACGCCTTCCGAGCGTTATTCGTTCATTTCCTCGACGCTGGTCCGGGAAATCGCCGCGTTGGGCGGTGATATCACCAAGTTCGTCCACCCGGCGGTGGCCGACGCGCTGACCGAGCGCTTTCGCAAGTAACCTGTGTGCCCGGGGCGCGTCCCGCTGACGCGCCCGCGTGCACTGCGGGCGCGAATCCGGCACAATTGCGCCTATCGCATTGAAACATGCCCGGGCCCGACGCCCCGGCCGGAGTCCCCATGTCCCTGATCATCACCGACGATTGCATCAACTGCGACGTCTGCGAACCCGAGTGCCCGAACGCTGCCATCTCGCAAGGCGAGGAGATCTACGTGATCGACCCGAACCTGTGCACCCAGTGCGTGGGCCACTACGACGAGCCGCAATGCCAGCAAGTCTGCCCGGTCGACTGCATCCCGCTGGATGAAGCCCACCCGGAAACCGAAGACGAGCTGATGGCCAAATACCGCCGGATCACCGGCAAGGCCTGATGCCGTTCGTCGCCGCGATACGCCGCGCCGCGCTTGGCGCCGCCCTGGCGCTGCTGGCCACGGCAGCCCAGGCCGACGGCCCGAGCCGCGCCGCCATCGCCAGCCCGCATGCCGAAGCCACCGCCGCCGCCCGGCAGGTGCTCGAACAGGGCGGCAACGCCTTCGATGCCGCCGTGGCCATCGGTGCCGCACTGGCAGTGGTCGAGCCCTACGGCTCGGGCCTCGGCGGCGGTGGTTTCTTCCTGCTGCGCGAACAAGCGGCCACCCCACGCTACGCCTTCCTCGACGCCCGTGAGCGCGCACCTGCCGCCGCCCGCGCAGACATGTACCTCAAGGACGGCAAGGTCCAGCCCGGCCTGTCGATCAACGGCCCGCTGGCGGCGGCCATTCCCGGCCTGCCCCAGGCCCTGGCCGACCTCGCCGCCAGCCACGGCAAACTGCCGCTCAAGGACAGCCTGGCCCCGGCAATCCGCCTGGCCAACCAGGGCTTTGCCGTCGACCGCATCTACCGCGACCGTGCCACCATGCGCCTGGCGGCACTGCGTGACGACCCTGAAAGCGCCCGGCTGTTCCTCAGCGCCAATGACGTACCGGCCCTGGGCACGGTGATCCGCCAGCCGGAGCTGGCCGCCACCCTGCAAGCCCTCGCCGAGCATGGCCGCGACGGCTTCTACCGTGGCCCCACCGCGCAGCGCCTGGCGCGAGCCGCTGCGCTATCGGCTGGCCGAACAGCGCGAACTGATCAGTAGCCCGCCGCCGTCCGCCGGCGGCGTGGCCCTGGCCCAGAGCCTGGCGATGCTGCAGCGCCTGCCCTGGCAGAGCGCCGAGCCGGTACAGCGCAGCCACTACGTGATCGAGGTGCTGCGCCGGGCGTATCGCGACCGTGGCCTGCTGGGCGACCCGGACTACGTCGCCAACCCCATCAACCGCCTGTTGGCGCGCCACTACCTCACTGGCCTGGCCGACAGCATCGACGTGCGCCAGGCCACTCCCAGCAGCGCCCTGCCGCCGTCACCGGCCTGGCGGGAAGGCGACCACACCACCCACTTCGCGGTGATCGACGCCGACGGCAACGCGGTGTCCGCCACACTGTCGGTCAACCTGCCGTTCGGCGCGGCGTTCAGCGTGCCCGGCACGGGCGTGGTGCTGAACAACGAGATGGACGATTTCGCCGCCGACCCCAGCGGCAGCAACAGCTACGGCCTGGCTGGCAGCCAGGCCAATGCCGTGGCGGCGGGCAAGCGGCCGCTGTCGAGCATGAGCCCGACCTTCATCGAAAGCCCAAGCCAGTTCGCCAGCTTCGGCACGCCCGGCGGCAGCCGGATCCCGAGCATGGTGCTGCTGTCAGTGCTGGGTTTCCTGGAAGGCCGACCAGTGGCTGAGTGGCCGGCGACGCCACGCTACCACCACCAGTACCTGCCGGATGTGGTGGAGCATGAGCCGGGGACGTTCAGCGACGCACAAAAAGCCGAGCTGCAGGCGCGCGGCTATCGGTTGAAGGATGTGGGGCGTAACTACGGCAACCAGCAGGTGCTGTATTGGGACAAGGCTGGCGGGACCGTGGAGGCGGCCAGTGATCCCAGGGGTGTGGGGCAGGCGGCGGTAGTCGACTGATCCGGCCCTATCGCGGGGGACACCCCCGACCCCCCGATCCACCCCCGCCAGCAGGGAAAGGGGGTTGCCCCCGCGAAGGGCCAACGCCAAC
>NZ_JBDJLM010000069.1:0-28038 GCF_039673365.1 Pseudomonas sp. TWI923
GCTCCCACGCTACTGGTGGTGCCGGCGTGGGAGCGGGCTTGCCCCGCGATTTGGCCACTGCAGATTCACGTGTTACTTGCGTGCCTCCAGAATCAGGTTGAACGGTGTCTGCGTCGCCCGCCGGAAGCGCGTGAACCCCGCTTCCTCGAACACCGCCCGCAAGCGTGCCTCCCCCGCCTGCGCCCCCAGCCCCAGCCCAACCTCCTGCGACAGTGAATTGGGCGTGCAGATGAACGTCGACGCGGCATAGAACAACCGCCCCACCGGGTTGATATTGGCGTCCAGGCTGTCCTCGGCGAACGGCTCGACCAGCATCACCGTGCCATCCGCCTTCAGTGCCTTGTAGGCATGCCGCGCCGCGCCAACCGGGTCGCCCATGTCATGCAGGCAATCGAAGAAGCACACCAGGTCCAGATCGTGGCCGAGGTAGTCCTTGGCCGACGCCTGCTGGAAGCTCACCTGCCCGCCCACACCGGCGTCCCGTGCCCGTTCGGTGGCGGTGGCCACCGAAGGCGCGTGATAGTCATAGCCGACAAAATGCGACTGTGGGAACGCCTGGGCCATGACGATGGTCGAGGCACCGTGACCGCAGCCCACGTCCGCCACCTGCGCGCCGGCCTGCAGCTTGCTGACCACGCCTTCCAGCGCCGGCAGCCAATCGGCCACCAGAAAAGTGCGATAGCCCGGGCGGAAAAACCGTTCGGTGCCACTGAACATGCACGGGTGGTGGTCACCCCAGGCCAGCGCGCCATCGCCGCGCATGGCCTTCACCAGCTTGTCCTTGTCGTGGAACAGCGCCGCCAGCACCGCCGCGCCGCCGGCCATGTAGGCCGGCGAGTCTTCCAGCGCCAGGGTCATGGCCTGCTCTTCGGGAAGGGTGAAATTGCCTTGATCGTGCACCACGTAACCGGCCGCAGCCTGGCCATTGAGCCATTCGCGCACCAGCCGCGGCTGGCACCCGGTGCGCTCGGCAAGCACCTCGGGGCTGACCGGCTGGCTGTCGGCCATCGCCCGGTACAGGCCGAGCTCGTCGCCCAGCACCACGTTGGCCAGGGTCGCCGCGGCGCCCATGTCGCCCACCAGCTTGCCCATGAATTCGTGAAGCCTTGCCTCGTCCATGACCTGACCTCCTCTGCTCAGAAGGCCACCGTCGACGAAGTCCAGTCCGGGGCGGTGGTCGGATCGATGATAGGCCCGCAGCAGAACCGGGCCCGGGCTTTAAGTCTAGACCCGCCTGCGCTATCTTCGCCGCGCTGCCGGCACACCCGCCACTACCGGACGGCCGCACCCGTGCAGCAAAGGAATTGCCACCATGTTCTCCAGCCGTACCCTCGTCCTTGTCCTGGGCGTTGCCTTCATCATCATTGACCAGTGGGTGAAGCTGATCGCCCTGGTAGCCCTCGATAACCACAGTTATGTCCTGGGCAACCAGAGCATCTGGCTCGACCTGGCCCTGAGCCTCAACCCCGGCGCCTTCCTCAGCCTGGGTGCCGGCATGCCGGCGCTGCTCAAGCATCTGATCTTCGTGGTCGCCGTGGGCGCGGTGTGCTGCTGGGCCAGCGTCTGGGCGTTCAGGCACTGGCAGGCGGCGCCGATCAAGGCCTTCGCCGCCTGGTTCATCGCCGTGGGCGGGCTGTCCAACTTGATCGACCGGGTGTTTCGCGAGGGGCATGTGGTCGACTACCTGGTGCTCAACATCGGCACGCTGCACACCGGCGTGTTCAACCTGGCGGATATCGCCATCATGGCCGGCGCAGCGGTGCTGATGGTGGATGCCCTGACCAGGCCAGCCAAGCGCTGAGCAACCACCGGTGCGCCGGCCTCAGCGCTTCGAGCACCGTTACTTCCTGGCTCGCGCCAACTGCTCCAGCAGCGCCTTGGCCAAGGCCTTGTCGGAGAACGGATTCTGCCCGGTGATCAGTTCGCGATCGACCACCACATGCGGCTGCCAGGCCTCGGCATAGCTCATGCTGCCACCCGCGCCGGCCATGGCCTTGGCCGGGTAGAACTGCAGGCGCTCACCCTTGAGCGAACCTTCGAACACCTGCTCCTCGGGGTCGGAAAAGATGGTCATGCGGTAGCCCTGATAGCTCCAGTCGCTGGCCGCCGGGGTTTCACCACGGGCCAGGGCAGCGCGGTAGACCGCCGGGTCCTGCTGGGCCGACAGCAGCGTGATCGGGCCATGGCAGATGGCGGCAGTGGGCTTGCCGGCCTGATGGAAATGACGCAACAAGGCACCGACCTCTGGGTTATTGGCCAGGTCGATCAGCGGTGCATGGCCACCCGGGATGAAGATCCCGGCGTAGCGATCAAGGTCACCGGCCAGCACTTCCTTGACCGACAGCGTGTCATCGATGCCCGGCAAGCCCTCGACCACCTGCTGGATGCGCTGCATCTCGGCCTTGTCGCCGCCGAAATACATCGGGTCGATCGAACGCTCGTCCACCTGCGGCGCATTGCCCTTGGGCGTGACCAGCACCAGCGCGTAGCCCGCCTTGAGCAGCTGGTCGGCAGGCACGCCGAATTCGTTGAGGTAATAGCCCGTGGCGTATTGCTTGCCATCCTGGAGCGCCAGCTGGTGTTCGCTGGACAGCAGCACCAGCACTTCGCCCTTGGGCGCGGCGACGGCAGCACCGGCCACCAGTGCGCTGGCCAGGGCGATGGGTGTGAAGATTTTCATGCAGATGTCCTGATCAGTTGAAGGGTGCGAGGTTCAGTGGGCGGGCCAGTTGGACCTGGGTCGGCGCGGCCAGCCACGCGCCAGTGGCGGCGCGGTAGGCCTGGTAATGAGCGCTGTTGCGATGCGCCTCGACCGCAGCCTCATCGACGTACAGCTCAAACAGCTCGAACGCCAAGGGCTCACCCTCGCGGACAAACAGGTCGTAGCGCAGGTTGCCGGGCTCGGCGCGGCTGTGTTCAACCATCAGCTGCAGGGCCTGGGCGGCTGCCTGATAGTGCTCGGGGCTGGGGTGGATCGTGGCGAAAATGGCGATGGACATGGGTATGTTCCGTGCAGGTTCGAATTGACTGGGCCCATGCTAGCCATGGCGTTAGGATTCGATAATTCGAAAGCTCTTATTGCTGCGATTCAAAATATGAATATCACCAACAAAGATCTCAACCTGCTGCACCTGTTCCAGGTGCTCTACGAGGAGCGCAACGCCTCCCGCGCCGCCGAGCGCATGGCCCTCAGCCAGCCAGCGCTGAGCCACAAGCTGAACAAGTTGCGCCACCAGTTTGGCGACCCGCTGTTCGTCCGCGCGCCACGCGGGCTCACGCCTACGCCTCGGGCCCATGAACTGGCGCCGCAGGTGCAGGTGCTGATTGGTCAACTGCAAAGCTTCTTCGAGCGCTGCGATGGCGAAAACTTCCTCGCCCGCCCTGCCCGCCTGCACCTGTACAGCACCGACTACCTCGAGCAGACGTTGCTGCCCAGGTTGCTGCCGATCCTGCGTAGCCAGGCACCAAACCTCACCCTGGTCACCCACAACACCCGTGGCGAATTGCCCCGCGAGGCGCTGGAGAAAGGCACCTGCGACCTGGCCATCGCCGGTTTCTACACCGGCCTGCCAGACACCTTTCACCAGCAGCGGCTGCTTGGCGAGGACTTCGTAGTGCTGGCTTCACGGGGCAACCCAAGGCTGACCGACGGCTTGAGCCTTGAGGCCTTCGTGGCCTGCGAACACCTGATCACCACCCTGACCGGCGACCTCGACGGCCGTGTCGACCGCGCCTTGCGCGCTCTGGGCCATGAGCGGCGGATTGTCGCCGGGCTGTCCAGTTTCATCGCCCCGACGCGACTGGTCAGTGGCACCGACCTGTTGCTGACTTGCCTGCGCTCCCTGGCCGTCGATGCGCTCGAGCGCGACGCCGAACTGTGCATCCACCCGCTGCCGCTGACGCTGCCACAGGTGGAGGTGATGCAGATCTGGCATGAACGAACCCATGCCGATCCGTTGCGGCGTTGGTTCCGTCAGCAGGTGCGGGAGGTGGCGGCGCAGGTGGGTGCGTAAAGCTGCTGGATGCGCTACGGCAACATTGGCTGGCACTTGGCCCGCACGATCTCTGTAGGAGCGGCCTTGTGTCGCGAAAGGACTGCAGAGCAGTCCCGGCGAATTCTGCTTACATGCTGAAACCCTGGGGCCGCGCTGCGGCCCTTTCGCGACACAAGGCCGCTCCTACAGCGGACGTGCAAGTTCATTGTATGGGCGCTGCAACCTCACTGGCCGGCGCCAGCTGCAGCACGGCACTGGTGTAGTCCCACTCCTCCTGCACCTTGTCCGGGTGTTCGTTCAGGCGGATGCCATACGAAGGGATGATCTGCCTGACCTTGGCCTGCCATTCGGGCGTGGCCAGCTTGTCCTTGAACACCTTGCCCAGCAGGTCGAGCATGATCGGCGGCGCGGTCGAGGCCCCGGGCGAGGCGCCCAGCAGCCCGGCGATGCTGCCGTCCTTGGAAGTGACAATCTCGGTACCCAGCTTGAGCACACCGCCCTGGTTCTCGTCCTTCTTGATGATCTGCACCCGCTGCCCGGCCTGCCACAGGCGCCAGTCCGCAGGCTTGGCCTCGGGGAAATAGGTCTGTAGCGCGGCAAAGCGGTCATCGTCGGACTGCAGCACCTGGCCGACCAGGTACTGCACCAGGTCGAACTCGCGCACCCCGACCCGCACCATGGGCCAGGTGTTATGGATCGTGGTGCTGCCCAGCAGGTCCAGCAGCGAACCCTGCTTGAGGAACTTGGTGGAGAAGGTGGCGAACGGCCCGAACAGGATCATCCGCTTGCCATCGAGCACCCGGGTATCCAGGTGCGGCACCGACATCGGCGGCGCCCCGGTGGCGGCGATGCCGTAGGCCTTGGCCATGTGGCGTTGAGCGATGGCCGGGTTGTCGGTGACCAGAAACGAGCCACCCACCGGGAAGCCGGCATAGTCCTTGGCCTCGTCGATGCCGGACTTCTGCAGCAACGGCAGCGCGGCGCCGCCGGCACCGATGAACAGGAACTTGGCGTCGGTGGCGGCCGTGCTGCCATCCTTGAGGCTCTTGTACTCGACGTGCCAGCTGCCATCGTCGTTACGGGTGATGTTCTCGACCTCGGTGGACAGCTTGAGGTCGAAGTTCGGCCGGGTCTGCAGGTAGCCCACGTACTGGCGGGTGATCTCGCCAAAGTTGACGTCGGTGCCGATCGGCGTCCAGGTCACCGCGAGCTTCTGGTTGGGGTCGCGCCCTTCCATCATCAGCGGCACCCACTTGGCGATCTGCGCGTGGTCTTCGGAATACTGCATGGGCTTGAACAGCGGGCTGGCCTGCAGCGCCTCATAGCGTTTGCGCAGGAAGCGGATGTTGTCATCGCCCCAGACGAAACTCATGTGCGGGGTGGTATTGATGAACGAGCGTGGGTTCTTCAGCACCCCCTGCTTCACCTGCCAGGCGAGGAACTGTCGGGTGATCTGGAACGATTCGTTGATCTCCACCGCCTTGCTGATGTCGATCTTGCCGTCCTTCTCCGGCGTGTAGTTGAGCTCGGCCAGGGCCGAGTGCCCGGTGCCGGCGTTGTTCCAGCCGTTGGAGCTTTCTTCGGCAACCTTGTCCAGGCGCTCGACCATTTCCATCGACCAGCCAGGCTCCAGCTCGTTGAGCCACACGGCGAGAGTGGAACTCATGATGCCGCCGCCCACCAACATCACATCGACCTTCTTCGTGTCCGCCGCCTGGGCGCTAGCCAGGCCCAGTACAACGATGAGGCCGGCCAGCCCCCATCTGCTTCTCTTGGTGATTTTCATGGTCGCTCCCGCGAGTCGCAGTGCGTCCCGCTCCGATGCCTACCCGTGCCCACCCGCCCATGCGCCCAACATGGCCCATGACCAGTGCATTCGGCAGCAAGCTTAGCTGACTGGGCTGCTCGAGTAGGGAAAGCCGCGATGTTGAGGCAAGTTCGGTTGCAAAGTACGAGATGCATCCACGATGCTTGATGGCTCTGAAGACCAGAGCACAGGCCATGGACAAGGACATGCATTGATGGACATTTTATGGATCCCGCTATTCGTGGTGCTGATGGCGTTCCTGGTGGTGGCCTCGGTGATCGATCATCGGCGACGCAAGCAGGGGTTGCTCGCCCTGCGCCAGCAAGGGTTCGAGTACATCTTCAATGGCAAAGGCAAAACGTACCTGGCATTCAACCTGTCTGAGGCCACGATCCGCATCGGTAACTTCGGCACAGCGCAGTGTATGCAACGCCCGGTCAGCATCATTTCGCACTTTGAGTGGAAATGGGTCGAGCAGAACGCCGCCAAACGGGAGAACCGCTTCGTGTTCTTCCTCTGCGACCTGGAGATTTCCATGCACGAAGTCTTCTACAGCGCCAACGAACGCCTGGCCGAAGTCGAATGGGCCAAGCTCCAGGCTGTGTACAACCATGCTATCTCCTACCAGACACAGGTAATCGAGCAAATGCCAAGAACCGACACCTACGATCTTTTCATTTCCCACGCCAGCGAAGACAAGGAAGCCTTCGTCCGCCCCCTGGTCAACGCGTTGCAGGCACTGGGCCTGCGAGTATGGTACGACGAGTTCACGCTGGAGATCGGCGACAGCCTGCGCCGGTCCATCGACCATGGCCTGGGTAATTCGCGGTTTGGCATCGTGGTGCTCTCTCCTTCGTTCTTTGCCAAACAATGGACCCAGTACGAGCTTGACGCCCTGGTCAACCGCTCCATGTCCGGCGAGAAAGTGGTCTTGCCCATCTGGCACGACGTGCAGCACCCGGAAGTTTCCCGTTACAGCCACAGCCTGGCAGACAAGGTTGCATTCTCATCGTCGGCGCTGAGTATCGATGAAATGGCGACGGCGTTCCTGCGCGTTGTACAGCGCGAACTGCACTGAAAACACCGCGGCGTATTCACGACACTTGTCTTCTCGACGCCCTATCAATACTGTATGCATGAACAGCACTCATAAGGCATGTGCATGCAACTGATCGCCAAACTCGGCATCCTCGCCGACGCCGCCAAATACGACGCTTCCTGCGCCAGCAGCGGCGCGCCCAAGCGCGGTTCGCGTGGCCGTGATGGGCTGGGCGCCACCGACGGAACGGGCATCTGCCACAGCTACACCCCCGACGGGCGCTGCGTGTCGCTGCTCAAGGTGCTGCTGACCAACTTCTGCCTGTACGACTGCCAATACTGCGTCAACCGCCGTTCCAGCAACGTGCCGCGGGCACGCTTCAGCCCTGAGGAAGTGGTGCGCCTGACCCTGGATTTCTACCGGCGCAACTGCATCAGCGGGCTATTTTTGAGCTCCGGGATCATCCGCTCGGCCGACTACACCATGGAGCAACTGATCCGGGTGGCGCGCCTGCTGCGCGAAGAGCACAACTTCCGTGGCTACATCCACCTCAAGACCATCCCGGATGCCGACCCGCTGCTGATCGAGGAGGCCGGGCGCCTGGCCGACCGGCTCAGCGTCAATATCGAACTGCCCACAGACGCCAGCCTCCAGCGCCTGGCCCCGGAGAAGCAGGCCAGCACCATCCGCCTGGCCATGGGCGTGATCCACCAGGGCCAGCAAGCGGTGGCCAACGAGCCTCGGGCGCCGCGCTTCACCCCCGCCGGGCAGAGCACCCAGGTGATCGTCGGCGCCGACGCCACCGACGACAGCACCCTGCTGCGCAACGCCGAATCGCTGTACCAGGGCTACGGCCTCAAGCGCGTGTACTACTCGGCCTTCAGCCCGATCCCCGACAGCCCCGCCAGCGTGCCCCTGGCTGCCCCGCCACTGCTGCGCGAGCACCGCCTGTACCAGGCCGACTTCCTGTTGCGCGGCTATGGCTACAAGGCCGGCGAGCTGCTGGGCGCAAGTGGCAACCTGGCGCTGGACATCGACCCGAAACTGGCCTGGGCGCTGGCCAACCGCGAGGTGTTTCCGCTCGACGTCAACCGCGCAGAACCGGCGCTGCTGGCGCGCATCCCCGGCATCGGCCTGCGCAGCGTGCAACGCATGGTGGCCCTGCGCCGCGAACGGCGGATCCGCTACGACGACCTGATTCAGCTGCGCTGCGTGCTGGAAAAAGCCCGCCCGTTCATCGTCACCAGCGACTACCGACCGGCCCAGGCCGAACTGCGCAGCGGGCTGTTGCGTGAGCGCCTGCGCGAACCCCAGGCCCCCGTGCAGATGGGGTTGTGGGGGTGATCGCGCTCGATTGCGACGACTGCTTCGCCACCTGGCGCGACCAGGCCAGGCGCCTGCTCGGCCACGGTATCGACCCGGCCGAAGTCACTTGGAGCCAGGGCCCGATGGACGACCTGCTGGCCGTCCCAGAGGCGCTGCCCGAAGGCCCAGGCCCCTTCCATGCCCGGGTGCCGGCGGCCTTGCTGGCCCAACTGGAGCAGGCCGGGCGCTACCGCGGTGAACAGCGCTGGAACCTGCTGTACGAAGTGCTCTGGCGCGTCGCCCACGGCGACCGCACCGCCATGCTCGCCGGCGACCGCCTGGGCAGCGAGCTGCAACGGCGCATCAGGCAGGTCGGCCGCGAAGCCCATCACCTGCATGCCTTCGTGCGCTTCGTGCCACTGCCTGCGGCGCTGGCCGAACACCTGCAGCTGGACCTGGTGGCCTACCACGAACCGGCCCACGATATCCTCGACAGCGCCAGCGGCCACTTCGCCGAACGCCTGGGGCGCCAGCGCTGGCTGATCGCCACGCCTCGCGACGGCGTGCGCTACGACGGTGCGTCGCTCGACTACCAGCGGCGCTGCCCCGAAGCCTGGCAGCAATGGGCGCGCACGGCCGAAGACCCTGACGCCGAGCTGTGGCTGACCTATTACCGCCACACCTTCAACCCGGCCCGGCTCAACCCCGACGCCTTGCGCCAGCATCTGCCCGGGCGGTTCTGGCGCCACCTGCCGGAAGGGCCGCTGATTCCGCAACTGGTGGGCCAGGCGCGCCACGGCAAGCAGCGCGACGGCCAGGCACGGGAAGTGGCGCAACAGCGTGGCAAACAGATCAGCGCCAGCCCCGCGCGGCCTGTCAGGTCGCCTTCCTCCAAGGCTTGAGCAGCCTGCGGCAACCCAGCAAAAAACCTCCGCCCGAATGACAATTGTGAAAAATACGTCAAATTCATATCCGTCCGGACTATGACCGAACGAGAAATCCTGACAGACTTATTGCTAATTATTCTCATAAGCACTAGCAATAAGGATAAAGCCCGGCATGTCTCCGCTCCGCTTGCCCCGCCGCTTCACGCCCACGCGCAACCTGCTGGCCATGGCTGTCTGCATGGCCTCCCTGCCCCTCGCAGTCGCCGCCGAACCGCCGCCAACCGATGCGCCGGCCGTGGTCGAGCTGGGCGCCACGGCCATCGACGACAGCCGCCTGGGCAGCACCACCGAGGGTTCGCAGTCGTACACCACCGGGGCCATGTCCACCGCTACCAAGCTGCCACTGACCATGCGCGAAACACCCCAGTCGGTGACCGTGATCACGCGCCAGCGCATGGACGACCAGGCCATGACCAGCATCAACGATGTGGCCAGGTACACGCCGGGCCTGTTCCTCAACCAGGCCAGCGGCCCGGGCCGCCAGACCTACACCGCCCGCGGCTTTGACGTCGACAACATCATGTACGACGGCATCCCCAGCGCGTACACCGGCTGGGTGGTCGGCGCCCAGCCTAACCTGGCGATGTTCGACCGGGTGGAAGTGGTGCGCGGCTCCACCGGCCTGGTCACCGGCGCCGGCACACCCTCGGCAGCCATCAACCTGGTGCGCAAGCGCCCATTGGCCGAGCAGAAAGTCACCCTGACCGGCGCCGCCGGCAGCTGGGACAACTACCGCGGCGAACTCGACGCCTCCAGCCCACTCAACGACAGCGGCACCCTGCGTGGCCGGGTGGTCACCTCATACCGCGACGCCAACGGCTTTCGCGATGGCCAGCAAGAAGATCACGGCCTGTTCTACGCCATCACCGAAGCCGACCTGAGCGAGGACACCACCCTCACCCTCGGTTTCTCTCACCAGAAGGACAAGACCAACTTCTTCTGGGGCGCCATCCCCACCGACCTCGGCGGCCATCACCTGGACGTGTCGCGCTCGTACAACCCGGGCACCGACTGGGAGAACAAGGACCAGGAGATCAACACCCTGTTCGCCGAAGTGCGCCACCGCCTGGCCAACGACTGGAAGCTGCAGGTCAACGCCAACTACAGCGAGCAGGACGCGCTGTTCCGCGGCTCGTACCAGTCGCGCTGGAACGCCGCCAAGACCCTGAGCCGGACGGTCTACCAGTCGAAGCACGACGAGAACCAGCTGGGCCTGGATGCCTTTGCCAGCGGCCCGTTCCAGGCCCTGGGCCGCACCCACGAACTGGTGGTCGGCGCCAGCAAGCGCCTCTACGACATGAACCAGGACAACTACAGCCCCTACAACACCGACTACCCCCTGGGGGGCGGCAAGCCCGGCTTCGTACACAGCAGCAACAACCGCTACCTGATCAATCAGGAAGGCGTCTACAGCACCACCCGCCTGAGCCTGGCCGACCCGCTCAAGCTGATCCTCGGCGGGCGTCTGGACTGGTACGACTACGACCAGCGCGACAACGACGCCGGCGACTACAAGGTCACCCGCAAGGTCACCCGCTACGGCGGCCTGATCTACGACCTGGATGACCAGCACTCGGTCTACGTCAGCTACACCGACATCTTCACCCCGCAGGACGGGCGTGACGGCTCCGGCAAACCGGTAACGCCGATCGTCGGCAAGAACTACGAGGTCGGCATCAAGGGCGAGTACTTCGACGGCGCACTGAACGCCAGCCTGGCCGTGTTCCGAATCGACCAGGAAAACCGCCAGGTCGAGGTGAAACTGCCGGACTGCCCGCAACTGAGCTGCTACCAGGCCTCCGGCGAGGTGCGCAGCCAGGGCATCGACTTCGAACTGCAGGGGGCGCTGACCGAGCAGTGGCAAATCGGCGGTGGCTACACCTATGCCCGCGTCCACACCGTCAAGGACCAGAACAACCCGCAGAACATCAACAAACCGCTCAACTCCGACACCCCCGAGCATCAGTTCAAGCTGTACACCACGTACCGCTTCCAGGGCCCGCTGGAAAAACTGCGCGTGGGTGGCGGCGTCACCTGGCAGAGCCGCATGTACAACGACATCGCCCTGGCCGATGGCAGCAGCTACCGCTTGATCCAGGGCGCCTATGCGGTTACCGACCTGATGGCCGGCTACCAGGTCAGCCCGCAGCTGGACCTGCAGCTCAACGCCAACAACGTGTTCGACAAGCATTACTACTCGTCGATTTCCGAATCGGTGGACTACGGTGGCGACACCTTTGGCGACCCACGCAACTTCATGCTGACCGCCAAATACAGCTTCTGACATCCGCAGGCGCATGGATGCGCCGCTCCCCAGCTCTGTCGCCAGGCGTGGATACAAACTCTCTACCCGGTTAGACTCCGCGCCTTTTCCAGCGAGCCCGCCCATGGCCAGGATTACCGGACGCAACGCCACCCTCTGCGGCCTCGCCGCGATCCTGCTGTGGAGCACCGCCTCGGGCCTGATCCGCAGCGTCAGCCAGCATTTCGGCGCCATTGGCGGCGCGGCGCTGATCTACACGCTGGGCGCGCTGTTGCTGCTGGTATTGCTGGGCAAGCCACGTTTGCGCAAGGCCTCGCCCTGGTACCTGCTCGGCGGCTCGGCGCTGTTCGTCGCCTACGAGATCTGCCTGTCACTGGCGCTGGGCTATGCCCTGGACAGCACCCAGGCGATCCAGCTGATGGTGGTCAACTACCTGTGGCCGAGCCTGACCGTGCTGCTGGCGATCGTGATGAACCGCCAGGCGGCGCGCTGGTATATCGTGCCAGGCACCGCGCTGGCACTGCTCGGCATCCTCTGGGTGGTGAGCAGCGATGGCCTGTCGCTGGCCAGCGTGCTCGCCAACATTCGCTCCAACCCGTTGGGCTATGGCCTGGCTGCCAGCTGCGCGATCACCTTCGCGCTGTACTGCAACATCACCCGCCGCTACGCCGACGGGCAGAACCATGTAGTGCTGTTCTTCCTGCTCACCGCGGCGGTGCTGTGGCTCAAGTACGCCATCAGCGCAGAAACGCTGCCGGCCTTCAGTACCGGCGCCAGCCTGGAACTGCTTGGGGCGGGCCTGTCCATCGCCGGCGGCTACGCGTTGTGGAACTTAGGGATCCTGCGCGGCAACCTGACCCTGCTGGCCACCGCCTCGTACTTTGCCCCGGTGCTGTCGTCGGCGTTCGCCGCGCTGTGGCTCGGCGCGCACCTGGCCCTGCAGTTCTGGCAGGGTGCGTTGCTGGTTACCCTGGGTTCTTTGCTGTGCTGGCAGGCGACCCGCCAACCTCGCTCGGGCGCCTGACGGCGAAGCGGCACACCTGCCCACCGCGCAGCATGCATTCCAGGTGCTGCGCCTCGCCGCCCCCCAGGGCGCCGATCAGGGCCAGGTCCAGTTCGCACACCGACGGGTGCGCCTTGGCCAGGTGGTGGAACACGCAATTGTGGGCGACGATCTCCGGCTCACCGGAGGAGCGGAAGAACACCGCCGCTTCATAGCCGGCCTGGTTCATGTGCTGCACGATCCGCGCCTCATCGACCACCTCATGCTCAAGGTCGGCAGCCAGCTTGCGCCCCAGGCCACGCAACAGCGCCAGCAAGGCGTCGCTGCCAAGCAGGCCGGCGACCTCATCGATCAGCAGGTTGGCCAGCAGGGGGTACTGCCGCGGGAACAGCTCACGGGCCTGCTCGGTGAGCTGATGCAGTTGCTCCGGCCGGCGCCCAGTGGGCCGGGTGGCACCGCGTTGCACCAGGCCGTCGCGCTCCAGCGCCGCCAGGTGCTGGCGCACCGCGGTACGGGTGATCGCCAGCGCCTGGGCCAGGTCATCGATGCTCATGCCCGCAGGCTGGTGCAACAGCGCATACAGCAGGTCACGCTGGGTACGGCCCAATCCTTCCAGCATTGGCGCAGGCTCCTGTTCAGAATTTGTCGGGGAACTGCTTGACCAACGCCCCGGCCAGGGCGTCGGCCAACACCAGCATGTGTTGGCGCATCATCTGCCAGGTCTGCGCTTCACCGGCGTAGTCAAGGGCCGCCAGCTGGTCGATCTGTGCCACATGGTGGCCGCCATGGGCGCTGAGCAGGGTCAGCAAGGTCGGTTCGGGCAGGTAGGGGTTGGCCTTGGCCAGGAACCCTGCGATGGCCTTGGCGTTGCCCGACAGCTCGTTCACCGCCGCCTGCTGCCCGGCCTTGTCCCTGGCCACCGTGGCATCGCTGTAATGCTTGACCGCGCCCCAGTGCCCGGCCAGCAGCTTGAGCATCTGCTCCGCCGCCGGTTGGCCATACAACGGCGCCAGGCTGTTGGCGATGGTGGTGGCATTGCTTACCACCTGCCTGGCCGCCGTGTCGGCCTGAGCCTTGTTACCGACCTGGTTGGCAACGGCGTAGTTGCGCACCCAGAACACATGCTCGACCCATAGATCGCGCAACGCCAGGCGCGTGCTCAGCGCCGCAGGCTCGGCGGCGGGCGCATCGGTGCTGGCCAAGGCCTGGTTGAATAGCGGCTGCGTGCACAGGGCGAGCAACAGCAGTGCAGCAATCTTGATGTTCATGACGACACCCTCGAAGTGGATGGCCCCCAACAAGGGTAATTTAAGCATCAAAATATGTTTTTATTGGCCGAAGCGCTGGATTCGGACCAATGGTCCACGGCTCATCCCTTGATGGCTTTCTCGATGGTTGCGATGTCGATCTTGCCCATCTCCATCATCGCCTCCCAGGCCCGCTTGGCTGCCGCCCGGTCACTGCCAGCAACGGCCTGGGTCAGCACGCGCGGGCTGATCTGCCACGACAGCCCCCATTTGTCCTTGCACCAGCCGCACACACTCTCCTGACCACCGTTGCCGACGATGGCGTTCCAGTAACGATCGGTCTCCTCCTGGCTGTCGGTCGCCACCTGGAACGAGAACGCCTCGCTGTGGCTGAACGCCTTGCCGCCGTTGAGGCCGATGCAGGGGATGCCCATTACCGTGAATTCGACGGTGATCACATCGCCCTGCTTGCCCGACGGGTAGTCGCCGGGGGCCTTGTGCACGGCGATCACCCGGCTGTCGGGGAAGGTCCTGGCATAGAAATTCGCCGCCTCTTCGGCATCGGTGTCGTACCAGAGGCAGATGCTGTTCTTCGGGGTCATGGGCAGGTCTCCTGTGGTCTTGCGAAAGTCCCACGAGTCTAGCCCCCGTGCTCGCCAGCACTGGCGGTGCGCGATCAGCGGCCGGCCAGGGGGATCCACAGGTCAACGTAACCGCCACCGTGAATCGGGTCGAAATCGGCGCTGTACAGCTCGAATTCCGGCGCATCGGCCGCCTGGTAGCCGGACGCCGGCAACCACTGGTTGAACACGGTGTAGACCGTCTGGTGGATCATCGACACATGGCCCTGGTGGCGGAACACCGCATAGTCCCGTGCCGCCAGCCGGAAGTGGCTGAAGTTCGGCGGCAGGTCGCCGACGCGGGCCACCTCGACCCCGGCGATGTACTCGAAACTGCCGTCGTCGCCGGGGTTGCAGCACACCCCGTAGGTGGCGTCGCCGACCTGGCCGGGCACACGCCCGACGTAGGGGTCGAAAGCCTGCCACAGACCAGGGATGCCTTCGTTGCGCTCGAAGGTGAAGCGCCCGCCGAGGCCGGCGATGATGAAGGCATCGAGGTGTTCGAAACGCGGTTCGGCAAGCGGGATGAAGTCGAGGGTTTTCATGCGCAGGGGCTCCAGCAAGGCAGAGGGGTCGTGGGCCTGGCCGCGCAGCTGGCTCGGCGGCATGCCGAACAGCTCGCAGAAGGCCCGGGTGAACGCTTCGTGAGAGCTGTAGCCAGCCGCCAGCGCTACTTCAAGGATGTCCGGGCAGCCACCGCGCAGGGCCTGCGCGGCACGGCTCAGGCGCCGGGCCCGCACATAGCGCATCACCGGCCAGCCGGTAGCGGCGGCGAACTGGCGTGCCAGGGCGAACGGCGAAAGCCCGAAGTGCCGGGCGACACGGCCCAGGTCCAGGTCGGTGTCCAGGGCCGTCTCGATGTACCACAGGATGTGTTCGATGCTTCGCATTCCCTTGCTCCTCAGTCAGCGCCGCCACACTACCAAGGGTGTTGGCGGGCGACTTGATCGTTCTTGCGCGTAGTCATCGCAACCTGTTTCAGCGAGCCTGTCCTTCGGCTCGATGCTGACTGAAGGCCAGGTGGTAACCGTTGCAGTCACGCACCCCGAACTCTCGCGAACCGTGCGCCATGTCCTGCAACGGCCAGGCGATGTCGGCTCGCTGCTTGACTTGGGCGAAGTAGCCCTCGACATCATCGATGATCAGGTAAAAGGTGCCGGAGCAGGCCACCGGCTGCTGCCACAGGTCCTCTTGGGTGAACACCAGTGTGCAGTCATGCAGGCGTGCGGTGAGGGTCGACTGCGCACTGTCGCTGACACTGAAGCCGAGCACGTCGCGGTAGTAGTCGCGTGTGCCTTTCAGGTCGGTACAACGCACAAGCAGGGCAATGGGCATGCTGGCCTCGTCGATGAAATCCATGTGCTGCGGATCATCACTGTTAACACCCCAGGCGACAAGGGCTGGCAGCGGGCAGCGATAGTGGCACAATGCCTCGTTTGCCACCTGCCCCTATCAAGGAGGATTCATGTTGTCGCGCTCCATCCCGGCCATCCTGACACTGGCCGCCACACTGCTGCTCGGTGCCTGTGCCACAGCCCCGCAGCCCCCCGCTCCACCGCTTGGCCCCGTGCTGCCGAGTACACCGCAACGCAGCCAATGGATCGAACAGACCCTGGCCAAGGACCCGCTCGTCAAGCCCAAGGACAAACCGGCTGTCTATCCGAACAGCGACGAGACTGTGGCCAAGCTGCGCAAAGAGCGCAACCTGCCTGTACCGGATGAGTATTGGGCACTGTACAAACAGAACCTCGACACCCTGCGCGCCGACATGCAACAGCAAAAGCTTACCGTGCGCGCCGCCTACATCGCCGTCTACACCGACCAGCTCAACCGCGCTGACGACCAGACCCTGCAACGCCTCGCCACTGCGCCCGACAGCCTGGACAAGGCCAGCAGCCGGGCCTGGACCCAACGCATGGTCGATCGCCTGCTGACCTACATGGCGGATGACAACAAGGCCACCGTCACTACCCTGCAAAATCACATGCAACGCATGGCACTGATGGACCGGCAATACAAGATCTGCGCGCTGTACAGCGACTGCTGGGACAAGCCGCCGTCCAAATGACCTGGCCGGCGCCAGGTTTGACGCCGGGCGCCGCAGCGTTCAAGGTCGGTGCTGCACAGAGCAACCCAGCCTTTCCCTGACGCGGAGACCGCCATGCATTTCGACCTGATCCAGACCCTGAGCCTGGCCGGCAAGCCGGATGTGCCCAACGATGACCGCCTCGGCTGCGCCGAGCGCCATGCCTGGGTCATCGACGGTGCCACCGACCTCGGCCCAGCCGGCCTGCTCGGCGAGCGTGGTGGTGCGGCCTGGCTGGCGGGCGCGGCGCAGCGTGCCTTCGCTGGCGCTTGCGGGCCTTTGCAAGGTATCTGCGAGCAGGTATTCGACACCCTGGCCAAGGACTACGAGCAAGCCCGCCAACGCGTGCCGCTGGCCCCGTGGGAGCTGCCCCGCGCGGCCTTCGCTGCCGTGGCCCTGGAGGGCGACGAGCTGGTCTGCGCGCACCTGGCCGACTGCGTGGTGCTGCACCGTAGCGCCCAGGGCGTTGCCTTCCTCACCCCGGCCCCCGACCGCGAGGCCGAACGCGCCGAAGCCGCCGCCCTGGGCCCCGGCACCGGCGCCTTCGGTGTGCGCACACCGGCGGTGCTGGCCGACCGCCGCGCCGCCCGCGAACGGCCGCGGGCCGTGCTGGGTGTCGAACCCGAACAGGCCCGCGCCGGCACCGGCTACAGCCGCACCCCGGTAGCCAGGGGCGACGATGTGCTGCTGATGAGCGACGGCTTTGCCGCACTGTTCGACACCTACCGGGCCTACGACCCGGGCGCATTCATCACCCGCCTGCTGAGCCACGGGCTGGCCGACCTGGCCCAGACCCTGCGTGGCATCGAGCAGGACGACGCCGCCTGCGTGCGCTACCCGCGCTTCAAGATGAGTGACGATGCGTCGGCGATCTGGTTGCGGGTGGGCTGAGGCGACCACTGCATCATCAAGAAATGCCCTACAACAATTTGGGAAGCACTCAGGCGTTTGTGGCTTCACACCGTAATTCGCTTCCCTATGATTTCCCCAACGACGCTAGGTACCGTAGTCCAGGGGAGATTCAAGCTTGTCGGAACTTGAAAAAAAACTGCAGCACCTGACCGCAGAACAGATCGAAGTACTCTACGCGCAGTATCTCGCTGGCGAAAAAGTTTCCGTGCTGCTCGATCGCTATGCCATCGACCTGAAACCCACCCAGCTCATCAAGGCCCTGCCACCCCGACTGATCGAAGACCTCATCTGCCCATACTGCAACACGCCGCTGTTTCAGCGCCGCCCCGCCAAGTCCGCCCTGGGTGGGGCAAAGCAACCGGCGTTCTGCTCGCGCTGCGAGCACCAGCACCACTTCCCCTACTATCACCGCCCCCCTCAGGCGTGCCAGTGCAGCCCTTGCCAGCTGGCACGGGAGCAGGCGCGACTGCAGCGTGAAGCTGAGTTGCGCCAGCGCGTGCAAGCGTTCCATGGGCTGGAGGCTGTTACCCCTGTGCCATTTTCCAGCTTGAGCCTGACCCACAAGCTGCAACTGATGGCGTTGTTCGAAGCCCGCAGCGATTGGCGCCTCGACTGCCTTCTACCGGCACGGGCGGTGAAAGGTGATGCCTGCATCGCCCCGTCAGAAGCGATGGAGCAGGCAGTTCTGCAGTCGCTGCGCGAGGCAAAAGTGTTGATGGTTGATCCGACGTCGCCGCTCGATGCCTTCGATTCGGGGCCTACACCCACGCCCCGGTTCGATAGGGTCTACTGGCGGGTCAATGTCAGCTTGGGCGACGGGCAACGCACGAACCTCGCCGACTTGTACCGCGCCATCCATCGCGAACTGTCGCGCGGCCCCATGCCCGCCTGGCGCGAAGAGATTGCCGAGGCCATCCACACCCTCGCCTTAGAAGAGGTCTACGGCTATCTGGAAAGCTACTGCGCTGAACACAGCCTGCCCTTCCAGGCGTGGAAGAAAGGCCGTGAAGTCATCGCGCAGCTGCTGGAAGAGCTACCGGTATGCCAGGTCTGGTACCTCGCCAAACTGGCTGTGAACAATGCAGTCGTGTATTTCAACAAGGGCTCGGTGAGCAAGACCCAAGCCAGCAATGGCATCCCCAACAGCATGCTGGCGCTGGGGCAAAAGGCCGTGGAAGGTGCATGGACAACAAAATGGCACAAGCACAGCGTCAGGTCTCCCCGCTCCGGATTCAGCAAGGCCCTCCACGACCTGCTGCTCAAGCATGACGACTACGGTCGCGAGCGCAGGATTGGCAATTACATCACGGCACTACCGAGCGCAGCCTACGGCCCCGGCACTGCCGAAATCTGCTGCAGTGCCTGCGGTTCCCTGGCCATTCATGTGCAGACGAAGGTCAATGAGACCATCGTCAACTGCAAGGACTGCATGGCGAGATCGTTGCTCCCCACCGATGGCCATCGCCACCTTCAGTAGCAAAAATCACCTGCAATTCATGCGCGCCCAGAAAAGGACTACACGAAAAACGGAAAGCATGAAGTCGATCGCGGGCAAAGTCGGACTCAAAATGTTTCCGCGAACTACAAGAACAGCGGAAAAACTCCCGCTTCATCGACTCATGTACAAGGAAGCACGCAATGCTGATCCAGCCCCTCCCTTCCCACGGCCCTTGGGACCAAGGCATCAGCCTTGACCGACATACCGTGTTCAGCACCCCCATCGGCCTGAACGCACAGGGCCACATGCAGTTTGAGATCCTGCGCACCGACATCGGCGAGGCGCTGTTTCAGCTCAAACATCGCGACGACTACCGGCAGGTCGCCTTCCTCGCTCGTTCGGTGGCCGCCGCCTTGGCCGGGCAACGCTTCGACCTGGTCATCCCCATGCCCGCCAGCAGGCAGCGGCCCTGCCAGCCGGTCCACGAAGTGGCCAGGCAAGTGGCGGTGTTGCTGGGCAGCACCTACAGCGATCAGCTTTTGCTGAAGACCTGGCCCACCGCATTGATGTCCGACCTCGCCAACTATGAACAACGGGCCGAGGCACTGGCCGGCTGCTTCATCGTCAACGACACCCTGCGCCATAGCGCCGATGTGTTGCTGCTGGACGACCTGGTCGACACCGGTGCCTCGCTGGAGGCTGCCTGCACCGCCCTGCGCGAATGCGCCAGCATTCGCAGCATCTCGCTGGTTGCTCTGACGCGCCGGCACTGAACAGGCAAAAAAAAAGCGCCTCACGGAGGCGCCAAAACATTCACCTGTAACCAAAGGAGCGCGTGGGCTTCTAAAGGTGAATTCGATTGTTCACAGAATCGACAGCGGGTATTCGACGATCAGCCGCACCTCGTCCAGGTCAGACTCGAAGGCCGTGGCCCGGGTGGTGGCCTGGCGCACCCGCAGTGACAGGTCCTTGGCCGCGCCGGTCTGCACCACGTACTTGACCTCGATATCGCGCTCCCAGCGTTTCTGGTCGGTGAGCGGGTCGCCGTTGCCGTCGCGGCGCATGTAGAACGCGTTGGCGTTGCTGTAGTCGGCGTCGCTGCCACGCCCGTAACGGGTCATGAAGGTCAGCCCCGGCACGCCGTAGGTGGCCATGTTCAGGTCGTAGCGCAGCATCCAGGAACGCTCCTTCGGCGAGTTGAAGTCGCTGTACTGGATGGAGTTGTCGAGGAAGATCGAATCGGACTGGCGCAGGTAGTCGAAATCATCGTCGCCGTTGTTGCGCTGATGGGACAGCGCCAGGGTATGGGCGCCGTAGCGCACACCGAGCTTGGCGCTCCAGATATCGTTGTCGAACTGGCCGAGGCGCTGACGGCCTTCGTCCTTGGCGTTGTAGAAGTTGAACCCGCCGATCAGCGCCAGCTCGTCGCTGAGTGGCCAGGTGACACTGGTGCCGGCGTAGTACTGGTTCCACACATCCTTCAGGCGGCTGCCGAACAGGCTGACGCTGACGTAGTCGTTGATCGCGTAGTCGCCACCGCCGTAGGCGATCCAGGGCGAGTCCACCGGGCCGCCATAAAAGGTCACGAAGTTGTCGCGCAGGTCGCTGGACACCGGCTGGCTCATGGCATGCAAACGCCCGCCCTGCAGGGTCAGGCCCTTGAGGCTGGTGTTTTCCACGGTCACGCCACGGAAGCTCTCCGGCAGCAGGCGCGAGTCGCCGGCGGCCACCACCGGGTTGGCCGGGAACACATCACCCACCCGCAGCACGGTGTCGTACAGGCGCAACTTGGCGGCGCCGCCGACCTTGCTGTATTCGTCCCGGGCCTGGCCGTCGCGGTCCACCGGCAGCACATCGAACGAGCTGCGCCCGCCATTGCGCCCACCGCCGGTGTCGAGTTTGAGCCCGAGCATGGCGAAGGCATCCAGCCCCACGCCCACGGTGCCCTCGGTGAAGCCGGACTCGAAGCGGGTGATGATGGCGTGGGCCCAGGCCTCGGAGTAGCCGTTGGCGCTGGCCTTGCCGCTGTTGTAGGTCGGCGCCGGGCCGTCGCGGTGGTCACGGTTGAAGTAGAAGTTGCGGTTGAGCACATTCAGGCGGCTGCCTTCGATGAACCCCTCTTGCTGCGCGTCGCCGGCCCAGGCGGCGGGGCCGGCCATTGCCACCAGGGCGGCCAGGGAAAGTGTCGGACCGTTTCTCATGCGATGCTCCTTCGCTGCGGCTGTTGTAGTTGTACGGCCTCGGCGCTGGAGCGTCCCTGGTCTGGCCAGATGCGCGTGCACCCAGCCCCTTCGGCCGAGGCTGATGCTCGCTGCTGGCGGATAACGGCAAGGTGATGGGCGGATTACAATTGCGTCATGCGCGCTTGCGTCCGGCATTGGGGATGCTGGGTTAACAGGCACTTGAGGTGGGTGAGGCTTGCGGGACAGGAGGGCTTGCTTCAGCGCTTCAGAGCAGAGCGATAGGCCGCCGCGCCTTCGCGCTTGCCTACCGCCACCACCAGCACAACGACTCGCTGATCCTCTACCCGATAGACCAGTCGATAACCTGAGGACTTGAGTTTGATCTTGTAGTGGTTGGGCAAGTCGCGCAGCGCGTCCGCTGGCACCCTGGGCAGTACCAGCCGCTCACGCAGTTTCTTCTTGGCTTGCTCACGCACGGTATGGCCAAGTTTCTCCCACTCCTTCAACGCAGAGGGCAGAAACTCGAGCTTATAGGTCATCCAGCTTCACCGGCACGCCCTTCTCGTGCGCACGTGCCTTGACCAATTGCGCCAGCTCGATGTCTTCCAGTTGCTCCATCATCGCCTCATAGAGTTCAGCGGGCACCATGTAGCCCATGACGCGATTATGATTGAGCACTGCCACTGGCTGCCCCTGTGCACCCGCCATTACAGCCGTGGGATTCTTCTTCAATTCCGAGACGCTGACGGTGATGTCGGCGAAGATGTTCTGCATGATCAAGCCCTCAATGAAGGGCTAGATTTTGGTCTTTATTTAGGGCTCATTCAAGTCGTACAGGTCGCTTTCCAATATAAGCAAACGACACTTCGGGCCCGCCACAATGACGCAGTCCCTCCCCTCCGTCACCTGGCATTTCTACCAGTAGACACGCGCCAGCCCCTCCCGAAACATGCCAGCTGCCGGCCCGAAGGGAGTGCCCGCCATGCAAAGCGCCACGTTGTTCTGGAAGGTTGCCAATGGCGACCACCCCTGCCCCCATGCGTCTTCGCTGCTGGGCTGGGAGTTCATCTTCTATGAGCCGGACAAACGCCAGGTGCGGGTGCGCTTTCATGCCTCGGCTTCGTTGACCACGCCGCTGCAGTGCATCCACGGCGGCATGCTTGGGGCCATGCTGGATGACTGCATGGGCGCGGCGGTACTGGCCGCCCTCGGCCCTGAAGAGGTGGCGCTGAGTGCCAGGCTCGAGACCCGCTTGCTGGCCCCGGCCCTGCCGGGCCACCTGGCCGGCGTGGCCAGGGTCACCCGCCGCATCGGCAAGCTGCACTACACCAGCGGTGAGCTGCACGCCGAGGACGGTACGCTGCTGGCGACCGCCAAGGCCTGCTACAAGGTCATCCCCCAGCCGCCGGGCGGGGTCTTGCAGGGTGCCGTCGAGCCGGGGTGACACCCTTGCCGGGCATGGGCCTGGCCATACCTTGCGCATCTGTAACCCTGGCGTCATGCCCCTGTTGGCTGGTGCTGGATAGCCTGGGCTTCGAAACCTCACCCCTTTCGGAGGCCCACCATGCTACGACTGACCCTGAGCGCCGCGTTGCTGGCGCTGTCCCTCTCGGCCCAGGCCACCGGTTTTACCAGCCGGGCAAACGAGCAACTGCTGGAGGACCACCAGCAAGCCGTGGCCGCCTACGCGGCAGAGCGCGCCAAGCCCATGCCGGAGATCGTCGACTACCGCTACGGCATGCGCCTGGACGTTGCCCGCCTGGTGCGCCAGTCAGCCGACCCGCGCAACTGCAACGTCGGGCCCCGCCTGATGACTTACGAGGACAGCCAGGGCGCCCTGCGCACCGTGCGCTACGTGATGCAGTCGCAGTGCATCAACAACAAATGACTGGCTGGCCTCAGGCGCTGACGCGCCCGCGTTGTACCAGGTTGCGATAGCCCAGCCACAGCACACTCGACAGCAACACGCCCAGCAGCACCATCAGCTCAACGCTGTAGCGTGCCACCAGCGCCGCGAAGCCGAACACTTCGCGGTACACCTGGATATCGGCGCTGCCGTCGGCATGCCGGATGCTGATGCCGCCCTGGCGGATCTGCGAGTAGTCAGTGTCGAAATACACCCATATCCAGCTCTCGCCCGCCGCTTCGATACTGGGGATTTCGACAAGGTTGGTGGGCGCCTCCAGCAAGGTATCGTTGCCAGCGCTGTCGCGAATCTGCACCAGGCCCTTGGCCGGCAGGCGGATCTGCACGGCCTGCAGCGGGCGCTGCCGGTGGTTGAACAGTTCGATCAGCAGCCCGGTGCGGTGATCCACCAACCCCGCCTCGAATGGCTTGGCGAACAGCTGCAGGTACGGCGCCTGGGCCAGCTCCACCAGCTTGTCGACCTGCGGGTCGGCGAGCGCGCCGTTGCCGATCTCGCGGACAAGCCCATGCAGGCGCTCGTACTTGAGCAACGCGTTGGCCGTGCTGATACGTTCGCTGAACTGGCCCGGGTAGGTAAGGTGGGCGTAGGTCAGGCGCGCTTCGAGGCGGTCGTCATCACGCAACAGGGCGAAGAGCGCGGTGGCGGTGACCGCGACGACCAGCAGGCCCGCGAGGGCTTTACCGACTTTTTCCCAGCTCACCTTGGGGTTCCTTGTACTGCAGGGTTGGCGACAGGCAATGGCGGGCAAGGTTGCCAAGAAGCAGGGGCCGGGGCAAGGCATCTTTGCCTTGGCTGGCCCCTTGGGCGCAAGGCCGGCTCATCCTCGGCTGAGCAACCCCGGCACCGCCACCACCAGCATCGCCACGCCCGACAGGGTCAGCAGCCCCAGCACGATCCGGCGAAACGCCAGCTCGCTGATGCCCAGGTACAACCGTGTGCCGAACAGGGTTGGCAGCAGCATCGCCAGCGCCACCACGGCAAACGACGGCAGCAGCGCCGCCGTCACCAGCCCGCTGCCGATGTAGGTAAGCAGGGTCACCGCCAGCATCGACAGGTTGAAGTTCTGGATCACCGCGCGCTGGGTGTCGCGCTCGAAGCCGCGCAAGGTGCACCACAGTGTCGGCACGGTGCCGGTGAAACCGCCGATACCGCCCAGTACTCCCCCGACCATGCCCACCGCGCCATCGGCCAGGCGCCCGCCGCGCAACCTGGGCAGGCGCGGCGCCAGCAGCATCAGCGGGCACCACAGCACCAGCAGGCTGCCGAACACCGCCTTGAACCACAGCATGTCCAGGTAGGGCAGCACCCACACCCCCAGCGGGATGCCAGCCAGGCCACCGAGCACGAAGGGCCACAGCAGGGCCCAACTGAACCCCCGGCGCACACTGAACACGGCGATCAACTGGCCGCTGAGGCTGCCGAACACGGTCAGCACCGCCGCCGCCTGGGGCTCCAGGCCCCAGGCCCAGAACGACATGGCCACCATGCCGAAGGCAAAGCCCGACAGGCCTTGGACGAAACCGGCAACGACAGCGCCGAGGGCGATCAGTAACAGCGGGTCCATGAATACTCCATACAGATGACCAGTGGGGCAGCATTCCCCACCCATCAGTGGGTGACTATCCCCAGGTTTGCGGCGAAGCCTGAGCGTATCGCGTTCGCATCTTTTGTAACATCTTGAAATATCTGGCCCTTGGCCACATTGCCTTTGGCACAGCCGTTGCTCATCCCACCTACAGGGCACGGCGCCACCCCAAGGGTGGGCAACAGATGCCCGTTGCACAACACGGGGCATACCGCAATGAAGAAACCAGCTGCAACATCCCTACAGGTGTTCAGGTTGTCCTCAGTCACGGCGCTACTGCTCAGCTTCGGGCTGGTGGGCGCGGTAGCCGGATCATTGGACGACGTCAGCCAGCCACCGCCCGGCGACCCTTCTGCCTACAGCGACCCACCCGCCGACCCGGTGGCCGCGGCGGCGGCGCTCGAAGCGCTGAAAAGCATGCCCGAAGCCAACGAAGGCTCGCTGGAACTGAGCAATGGGGTTTACGGCGACCGCTCCACGGTAACCACCGACAACGTGCTGCAGCCAGCGCAGCAGACTTCGCGCAAGTACCCCACCAACGGCAAGCCCAGCCCGTTGTTCGGCGCCGAACCGTTCACCCAGCAACTGCTGCTGCTCGAAGAGTTCGGCCCGGAAAAACTCGACCCGGCCACCCCGCCCTACCAACTGACGTTCCCGCCACCCATCCTCGGCCCGGCCCCCGCCCAGGACCCTGACATCGTTGCCCGCAGCAGCCCCAACGGCAACGCCCTGGAAGCCTTCCTCACCCAACCCGGGCTGACGCCGTTCCCGTCGCAGTATGCCAACGTGCTCGACCGCAACCCGTGGAAGGCGCAGATCGAGATGTTCCTCAACCGCAATTCGGTAGGCTCGCCCGCCGAAGGCCGTCCACCAGGAAAGGGCTGGTCGCACCAGCGCTGGAACGAGTTCTACCCGCAGGCCGCGTTCAAGACCGCGCAGGCCGGCGCGCGCATCAACCAGGGCCTGCGTGACCGCAAACAGCTGCACGGCTACAGCAAGGGCGAGTTCGGCCCCGGCGGCCTGTATTACCAGACCTCGGACATCCCCACCACCCTGGGTACCACCAAGGGCATCGACACACGCTTTCACCCGAAGATGCCGCTGCAGAACCACAAGGCGCTGTGGACCTTCGACGGCACCTTCCCGATCAAGCTGCTGATGGTGCGCTACGGCCAGCCGGTACTGATGCGCCACTACAACGCGCTGCCGATCGACCCGTCGGCCAACAACGGCTTTGGCCTGCACACCATCTCCACCCACGAACACAACGGCCACTCGCCGGCGGAAAGCGACGGCTTCGCCAACGCCTACTTCTTCCCCGGCCAGTACTACGACTACCGCTGGCCGATCCAGCTGGCCGGCTACGACACCATCAACACCCGCGCCCAGGACCCACGCGCCGCCTTCCCCTGCTCGCCCGGCGAAACCCTGTACGTCAATGACAGCTCACCGGGCCTGAAGACCTGCGAGAACGGCAGCATCAAGATCCGCGGCGACTGGCGCGAAACCATGAGCACCCACTGGTTCCACGACCACATGCTCGATTTCACCGCGCAGAACGTCTACAAGGGCAACGCGGTGATGATGAACTACTACTCGGCCATCGACCGCGGCAACGAAGCCCTGCAGGACGGCGTCAACCTGCGCTTCCCCAGCGGCAGCGCAATGCCCTGGGGCAACCGCGACTACGACGTCAACCTGGTGGTCGCCGACAAGGCCTGGGATGCCAATGGCCAACTGTGGTTCAACCCGTTCAACACCGATGGCTTCCTCGGTGACCAGATCCTGGTCAACTGGCAGTACCAGCCAAAGCTGAAAGTGCGTGCGCGCAGCTACCGCTTCCGCATCCTCAACGGCTCGGTGTCGCGCTACTTCAAGTTCGCCATCGTGCGTGAGGTGGCCGGCAGCAGCGGCGAGTTCAAGGGCCCGAGCGGCTCCAATGTGTCGTACAACCGCGTGCCGTTCCACATGATCGGCAACGACGGCAACATCATGGAACACGCGGTGCCGTTCGACGGCAGCATGGACCTCAACGGCGACGGCGACCGCCAGGACAACAACGGCATCCTGCCGCTGCAGGGCATCGCCGAGCGCTACGACATCATCGTCAACTTCGCCAAGAACGGGATCAAGGCCGGCGACAAACTGTACTTCGTCAACCTGATGGAGCATGAAACCGGCAAAGGGCCGAAACAGCCGATTGCCCTGGCCGACGTGCTGTCGGGCAAGTACAAGCCCGTGATCAAGCAGACCAGCAATGGCCCTGAGTGGGACGGCGGTGACCCGACGGTGGGCAAGTTCCTGCAACTGCTGGTGCAGCCCTACAGCGGCCAGGACGTGAGCATGGACCCGGCCCTGTATGAACCGGCCAAACCCGGCAAGGCCGAAGGCCTGGTGATGATCCCGCTGACCATCAACCCCGGCAACGCCGCCGACCAGACCAAGCTTGCGGCCGCGCGCCACCGCGAGTTCATCTTCGGCCGCTCGGACGGCACCGACAGCGCGCCCTGGACCATCAAGACCGACGGTGGCTTCGGCTTCAGCATGGACCCACGGCGTATCAGCGCTGCTCCGCAACTGGCCAGCGAGGCGACCGCCGCCGGCTTCAGCGGCGACGGCACGCTCGAGGTGTGGAAGATCAAGAACGGCGGCAACGGCTGGAGCCACCCGGTGCACGTGCACTTCGAGGAAGGCGTGATCCTCAGCCGCGACGGCAAGGCGCCGCCGGAATGGGAGAAGTGGGCGCGCAAGGACGTGTACCGCATCGGCCCGGACAAAGACTCGTCCGAGGAAGTGGAAATGGCCATCCGCTTCCGCGAGTTCGCCGGCACCTACATGGAGCACTGCCACAACACCCAGCATGAAGACTCCTCGATGCTGCTGCGCTGGGACATCGAGCACCCTGGCCAGTTCCAGCTGATGCCCACGCCCCTGCCCGGCTGGGATGGCGTGCAGTACGTCAACTCCGCCGCCCTGCCGACCTTCCGCAAGGCCGACGGCGACGGTGGTGGCAATGAAGACCCCGGCAACAAACCGCCCGTGGCGGTGAACGACAGCGCCGCCACCAGTGCCGGCAAGCCGATCGTGCTCAACGTGCTGGCCAACGACACCGACCCCGACGGCAACCTGCCGCTGACGGTCAGCGGCCTGGCCCAGCCCGACTCGGGCATGGGCACGGTGAGCAGCAACGGCACCCAGGTGACCTACACCCCGCCGGCCACGGTGGCCACGCCGTTCACCGCCAGCTTCACCTACCTGGCGCGTGATGCCAAAGGCCTGGAGTCGCTGGCCCCGGCCACGGTGAGCATCGCCGTATCGCCCGCCGTGCAGGCCGACACGGTGGTGGTCAGCAGCGCCAGCGTGCAACTGCGCAGCAACAGCCGCTGGACCTGGGAAATCGCCGGCACCACCAGCGTGGCCAGTGGCAACAGCATCCGCGTCAGCACCAACACCACCAGCGGGCCGCTCGACCTAGGGCTGGCGACGCTGACCGTCAGTGGTACCGGGGCACGCTGGAAGCTGTCGGTGACCACCACCGGCAGCGGCCCGGCCTCGCCACCGGCGGTGACCGTGAAGTCGGCGCTGGGGCAGACCGTGACCGCACCGCTGAGCATCAAGTGAAGTAGAAACCGTGGGAGCGGGCTTGCCCCGCGATGACGCCAACCCAGCCAGCCTCACTGC
>NZ_JBDJLM010000070.1:0-27001 GCF_039673365.1 Pseudomonas sp. TWI923
TTTGGTAGCCCCGTGGGGGGGCCCCCCCCCCCCCCCGGTTTTTTTTTCTTGGGGGGGGGGGGGTGGGGGGGGGCTTGCCCCGCGATTGGGCCATCAGCCCAGCAACGCCCTCAGCGCCCGGCAATCCGCCGCATGCCAGTCGACCAGCTCCGGCCAGGGGTTGTCCGGCAGGTTGACCAGCACGGTCCTGGTGCCGGCGGCTCGCCCGCAATCCAGGTCAAAGCGATAGTCGCCGACCATCACCATCTCCCCCGGCTGCACGCCCCATGCCCGGGCAATCTGCAACAACCCGTCCGGGTCGGGCTTGGGCGTCGCCTCGTCGCGGCCAAGCACATGCTCGATCGGGAAGCAGTCGGCCAGGCCGATGGCTTCCAGGGTGACATGGGCCAGCTCGCGGGCGTTGCGGGTCAGGATCGCCAGGCGGCATCCGCGCCCGGCCAGTTCGCGTACCAGCTCCACCGCGCCTTCAGAGGCTTGCGAGGCAATCGCCAGGTCGCGCTCATGCTCCAGCAACCAGGCATGCTTGGCCGCCGCCTCCGGAGCCGGCAGTGCGGCCAGGTGGGTGAGAATGTCGTGCTCGGCCGGGATGTCGAGCGCCTCGCGAATGGCCGCAAAGTCATGCACCGCGACGGTCAGGGTGCCGTCCATGTCGAACACCCAATGGCGGATATCGCCGAGGCTCATGCCCAGTCCTTGCGGTGGCGAATCAGGCCTTCCTGGGTCGACGAGGCGACCAATTGCCCTGCGCGGTTGAAGATGCTGCCACGGCAGAAGCCACGGGCGTTGCCGGCCCAGGGGCTGTCGGTGGCGTACAGCAGCCACTCGTCGGCGCGCAGGTTGCGGTGGAACCACAGCGAGTGGTCGAGGCTGGCGATCTGCATGTCCTTCTGCCACACCGACTTGCCATGGGGCAGCAACGCGGTGGTCAGCAGGCCGAAGTCCGAGGCGTAGGCCAGCAGGTACTTGTGCAGCGCAGGGATGTCCGGCAGGTTGCCGTCGGCGCGGAACCAGGCGTACTTGACCGGGTCGCCCGGCTTGGGATTGAACGGGTCGCGCTCGGTGACCGGGCGGATTTCGATCGGCTTGGCGCACAGCACCTTGTCGCGAATACGCTCAGGCAACTGGTCGGCCATGGCGCTGGCCAGTTCGACTTCGCTGGGCAGGTTCTCCGGGCCGACCACGTCAGGCATCTGCACCTGATGTTCAAAGCCCTCTTCGTCGTACTGGAACGACGCGCTGCAGGTGAAGATCGGCTGGCCTTTCTGGATCGCAGTCACCCGCCGGGTGCTGAAGCTGCCGCCGTCACGCACGCGGTCCACCGAGTAGACCACCGGCATGCTGGCATCGCCGGGGCGCAAAAAATAGCCGTGCAGCGAATGCACGTGGCGGGCGTCCTCGACCGTCTGGCTGGCTGCCGACAGCGACTGGCCGAGCACCTGGCCGCCGTACAACTGGCGGAAGCCCAGGTCCTGGCTGCGGCCACGGAACAGGTTCTCCTCGATGGACTCTAGGCTCAACAGGTCGACAAGGTCGTCCAGTACGTGACTCATGGAAGGTTCTCCTGGCAAGGCATTACGGCGCGGTTATACCGGCAAATGATACAGGGTTTGTCGGCGGCCCCGTCGAGGGGCATCCCCGTCAGCCACGCAGGGTGTCCTGCCATCGGGCCCGGTCGATGCGGTACAGCACGTGGGGGCGCAGGGGGTGGCCGGCGGGCAGGCGGGGGTGATCGAAGCTGCCGTCCAGGTCCTGCTGCATGCCGATGGCCTGCATGACTTTCTGCGACGGCAGATTGCCCTCGGTAGTGAACGACACCACCTCCTCCAGGTGCAATTGGGCGAAAGCACAGCGCAGGCAGGTCCAGGCCGCCTCGCTGGCAAACCCCAGCCCCCAGTGGCGCCGGGCCAGGCGCCAGCCGATCTCCACCGCCGGGCCGAACGGGGCCTCGAAATTGACGTTGAGCAGCCCGGTCATGCCGATGAAGGCGCCGCTGTCCTTGCGCTCCAGCGCCCACAGGCCAAAGCCGAATTCATTGAAATGGCCACGCACCCGGCCGATCAGCGCAGCGGCCTCCAGGCGGGTCATCGGTGCCGGGAAATAGCGCATCACCTGGGGGTCGGCGCACAGCGCGGCGAACTCACGCAGGTCGTCGTCCTGCCATTGGCGCAACACCAGGCGGGCGCTTTCCAGTTCGAGAATGGGGGGCATCGGGGGGCTCCGGAATCGCGGTCTGGCAGTTTACAGCGTAGGCCGCCGAATGAAGTTTCATCCAGGCCGCCGCTGCCGGATGTTTTTTTCACATCCACTTCACCGGCCTCCGACAGGCCGCTTCACACAATGCCTGGCATTACAGCGGCCAAAGTCGACGCCGCACTGCCATCGGAGTGACACATGCTTTCCAGCACGACCTTGCACGACCCTGCCCTTGCGGCCCGCCTCAAGCGCCGACGTTCGCGCAAGCTGATCAGTGCCGCCATCGGCCTGTTGTTGGCCGTGGCCGGCGTAGGTACCTGGCTGGCGACGAGGACGCACATCGTGGACCTTGGCAACGAGCAACAGCTGAGCGAAAGCGGCCTGTTGCAGCAATGGAAAGACGGCGCGGTGCTGGTGATGATCCGCCATGCCGAACGCTGCGACAGCGCCCCCGGGCCATGCCTGGACGACCCCACCGGTATCACCGTTGCCGGCAGCGAGGCGGCTGGCCGGGTGGGCCAGGGCCTGCGGCAACTGGGCCTGGCCGGGGCGGACGTGTACAGCAGCCCGAAGCTGCGCACCCGGCAGACCGCGCACTTCCTGCTGGGCCGGGACGCTGCCACCCAGGACTGGCTGGAAACCTGTGACAAGCAGTTCGCCGACGAAGCCCTGGCACGCAAGCGCAGCGGTCACAACCTGGTGCTGGTCACCCACAATGGCTGCATCGACCACTTCGCCCGCCAGCAACGCGTAGCGGGGGGTGAACGCGAGAGCGGGTATGCCAGCGCGCTGTTCGTGTCGGTGAATGGCGAGGGCAAGGCCAGAATCCTCGGGCGCATGAACGAGCCTGACTGGCAGCGGGTGTTGGCGTCCGTCGGCCACTGACCCATCCCCCTGACCGGCTGTGCTGCCCTGTGTAGGAGCGGCCTTGTGCCGCGAAAGGGGCGCGAAGCGGCCCCAGGGTTTCAGCCGTGATGCATGAATCGCCGGGGCTGCTCTGCAGCCCTTTCCGGACGGTCCGGCGCCCCGGCAAGGCCACCCCCACACGGCGATCAGGCCGACAAGGCCTGCGCAAAACTGGCAAGATCGGCACAGGCCCACTTCATGAAACCGCCATGCCCCTGCCGCTGATCTACCACGACGACTACAGCCCTGAATTCCCGCCGGACCATCGCTTCCCGATGGACAAGTTCCGCCTGCTGCGCGACCACCTGGTCGACAGCGGGCTGACCACCGACGCGGCGCTGCTGCGCCCCGAGATCTGCCCCAACGACATCCTCGCCCTGGCCCACGACCGCGACTATATCGAGCGCTACATGCACGGTGAGCTGTCCCGCGAGGACCAGCGCCGCCTGGGCCTGCCCTGGAGCGAGGCGCTGGCGCGGCGCACGGTGCGCGCGGTGGGCGGCTCGCTGCTCACGGCCGAACTGGCCCTGCAGCACGGCATCGCCTGCCACCTGGCCGGCGGCACCCACCATGCCCACTACGACCACCCGGCCGGATTCTGCATCTTCAACGACCTGGCGGTGATCAGCCGCTACCTGCTGGAAGCCGGCCGCGTGCACCGGGTGCTGATCTTCGACTGCGACGTGCACCAGGGCGACGGCACCGCGCGCATCCTGCACGACACCCCCGAGGCGATCACCGTGTCGCTGCACTGCGAGCAGAACTTCCCCGCCCGCAAGGCCAAAAGCGACTGGGACATTCCCCTGCCCCGCGGCATGAACGACAGCGCGTACCTGAAGGTGGTCGAGGACGCGCTCAACTACCTGCTGCCGCTGTACCAGCCAGACCTGGTGCTGTACGACGCCGGTGTCGATGTGCACAAGGACGACGCCCTGGGTTACCTGCAACTGACCGACCAAGGCCTGGCCGCCCGCGACGAACATGTGTTGCGCCAGTGCCTGGGCCGCGATATCCCGGTGGTCGGGGTGATCGGCGGCGGCTACAGCAAGGACCGCGAAGCCCTCGCCCGTCGCCACGGCATCCTCCACCACAGCGCGGCGCGTGTCATGGGTTGTTCACAATGACTGTGGAACCGCTTGTGGATAACCTGCTGGAAAGCGCCTACAGCCCTTTGCCTGCGTGGCCTGCAAAGTCTTGATCGTTTTTTGATCAGCACTGCGCGGCAGACGCCATGGTTGTTCACAATGACTGTGGAACCGGCTGTGGATAACCTGCGAGAAAGCACCTCCAGCCCTTTGTCTGCCTGGCCTGCAAGATACTGATCATTTTTTGAACAGTACTTGCGGATGCCTGCCTAGGGTAGAATGCGCGCTCTTTTCCACAGCCTGCTGCCGACCATGAACGATCCTCGCCCTGCCTCCCCTCCCCTTGTCGCCGTGATCGGTGGCGGCCCCGCCGGCCTGATGGCCGCCGAGGCACTGGCCCGGCGCGGGGTGGCGGTGCAGGTGTTCGACGCCATGCCTTCGGTGGGCCGCAAGTTCCTGCTGGCCGGGGTTGGCGGCATGAACATCACCCATTCCGAGCCCTACCCCGCCTTCGTCGGGCGCTACGCCGAGCGCCAGGGCGAGCTCGACGGCCTGCTGCGCCACTTCGACGCCGAGGCCCTGCGCCAGTGGATTCACAGGCTGGGCATCGAAACCTTCATCGGCACCTCGGGCCGGGTGTTCCCCCGCGACATGAAGGCCGCGCCACTGCTGCGCGCCTGGCTCAAGCGCCTGCGCGAGGCCGGCGTAGTTATCCACACTCGCCACCGCTGGCTGGGCTGGACGGCCGAAGGTGCCTTGCGGATCGCTTATCCACAGGGGGAACTGCAGCTCCAGGCCGACGCCGTGGTGCTCGCCCTCGGCGGCGGCAGCTGGGCACGCCTGGGTTCGGACGGCGCCTGGGTGCCGCTGCTCGGCGAACGGGCTGTGGATATCTCGCCGCTGCAGGCGAGCAACTGTGGCTTCGAGGTGGCGGGCTGGAGCGAACTCCTGCAAAGCAAGTTCGCCGGCGCGCCGTTGAAGAACATTGCCCTGAGCGTGCCCGGCGCGGTGCCGCGCAAAGGTGAGTTCATCCTCACCGCGCAAGGCGTTGAAGGCAGCCTGGTGTATGCCTGGTCGGCGGCGGTGCGCGAAGCGATCAACCGCGACGGGCGTGGCACCTTGCTGCTCGACCTGCTGCCGGACCGGCCTGTGGACAAGATCGCCCAGGCCCTGGCCAAGCCCCGTGGCTCGCGCTCGATGGCCAAGCACCTGCACAGCCAGTTGGGGATCGAGGGGGTGAAGGCGGCGCTGCTGCGTGAGTTGACCGATCAGGCGACCTTTGCCGACCCTGAGCGCCTGGCGGCAGCGATCAAGGCGCTGCCGATCACGCTGGTGCGCACGCGGCCGCTGGATGAGGCGATCAGCAGTGCCGGTGGGGTGCGCTTCGAGGCGCTGGATGAGGGGTTGATGCTGCGGGCCATGCCCGGGGTGTTCTGCGCCGGCGAGATGCTGGACTGGGAGGCGCCGACCGGGGGGTATCTGCTGACGGCGTGCTTTGCCAGCGGATTGCGGGCGGGTAATGCAGCAGCAGACTGGCTGAAACTCCAAAGCTGACCCGCCCCCTGTGGGAGCGGGTTTACCCGCGAACACGGGCGAAGCCCGTGCCATACACAGCGTTGGATTCTTCGCGGGTGAACCCGCTCCCACAGGGCTCGTGCCAGCTTATGGCTTACGCTTGCGCGGCCCACCGTTAAAGCTCGGCACCTTGCGCACCGCCTTGACCGACGGCGCCGCGGCCCCGCCCTCGTCGCTGTCCATCCAACGCCCCAGCCCGCGCTTGGCGCTGTTCTCTTTCGGCTTTTTCGGCTTCTTCGGTTTCTTCACCACCTGGCCACTGGCATCGATCATCGGCACCCGGTGATCAGGGATGAAATCCGGCTCTTCATGGCGTGGCAACTGCTGGCGAATCAAGGTCTCGATCGACGCAAGCATCTGCACTTCGTCAGCGCACACCAGCGAGATCGCCTCACCCTTGTTACCGGCACGGCCGGTGCGCCCGATGCGGTGCACGTAGTCTTCGGCCACGATCGGCAGGTCGAGGTTGACCACCAGCGGCAGGTCGTCGATGTCCAGGCCGCGCGCGGCGACATCGGTGGCCACCAGCACCTGGACCTCACGGGCCTTGAAGCTGTCCAGCGCGCGCTGGCGGGTGGCCTGCGGGCGATCGCCGTGGATGCCATCGGCGTTGACGCCTTCGGCGAGCAGGCGCTCCACCAACTGGTCCACGCCGTTGCGGGTCTTGGCGAACACCAGCACCTGGGACCAGCGCTGCTTGCGCAGCAGGTGGCAGAACAGGTCGGCCTTGCGCTTCTTGTCCACCGGCACCAGCCATTGCTTGACGGTGGTGGCGGCGGCGTTGCGCGGGCTGACTTCGATGCTCAGCGGGTCGTTCAACGCAAGGCCGGCGAGCAGGCGGATCTGCTCGGAGAAGGTGGCCGAGAACAGCAGGGTCTGGCGCTTGCGCGGCAGCGCGGCGTACACCGAGCGCAGCTCTTCGGCAAAGCCCAGGTCGAGCATGCGGTCGGCTTCGTCGAGTACCAGGGTCTGCACCTGGCCGAACTTGATGGCGTTCTGGCGGAACAGGTCGAGCAACCGGCCGGGGGTGGCCACCAGCAGGTCGACGCCACGGCGCAGGCGCATCATCTGCGGGTTGATGCTGACCCCGCCGTATACCGCGTAGGTGGACAGCGGCAGGTTCTCGGCATATTCGCGCACGTTGGCGTGGACCTGCTCGGCCAGTTCGCGGGTGGGCACCAGCACCAGCGCGCGGATCGAGTTGCTGGCGACCTTCTCGCCTTCCAGGGCCAGGCGCTGCAGCACCGGCAGGGCAAAGCCTGCGGTCTTGCCGGTGCCGGTCTGGGCGGCGGCCATCAGGTCGCGGCCGGCAAGCACGGCGGGGATGGCCTTGGCCTGGACCGGGGTGGGTGTGCTGTAGTCCAGCGTCTGCAAGGTGCGCAGCAGCGGTTCGATCAGGCCGAGTTGGGCGAAATTCATGGCAATACCGTCAGGGGGTTCAGCGAAGGCGGCAAGTTTACCCCAGCGCAGGCAACAAATGGCCTTGTGGAAGCGGGTTTACCCGCGAATACGACGGCGGCCCCACCGATGCTTTCGCGGGTAAACCCGCTCCCACAGGGTCCGTGCATTCCCCCAGGACTCCACAGTACCTGTGGGAGCGGGTTTACCCGCGAAGATGACACCTCGATGCCCGTGTTCGCGGATGAATCGCCGCTCACACAGGCATTACTTGCACGCCTGCTCTTTCAACTGCGCCGGCTGCTCGGGCGCCTTGCGCCACTGCGGCAGGCCGATCAGCACCACCGCGCCGATGATCACCGCCATCGCCAGGCACTCCTCGGCGCCGATCTGTTCGCCGGCAAAGACGATCCCCAGCAACACCGCCACCGCCGGGTTGACGTAGGCATAGCTGGTGGCCGCCGCCGGGCGCACGTGCTTGAGCAGGTACATGTAAGCGCTGAAGGCGAGGATCGAACCGAACAGCACCAGGTAGGCCAGCGCGCCCCAACCGGCGGCGGTGGGCATCTGGGTCAGACGCTCGCCGCTCAGAGCGCTGCCGATCAGCAGCGCGGCACCGCCCACCAGCATTTCCGCGGCGCTGGCCATGGCGCCCTGGGGCAGCGGCAGTTGCTTGCTCCACACCGAGCCGAAGGCCCAGGCCGCCGCGGCAAACAGGATCAGCGCGGCGCCCATCGGGCTGGCCTGCAGGTTCGAACCCATGTTGAGCATGCCGATGCCCACCAGGCCGAGGGCGATGCCCGCCCACTCCAGGCGCGAATTGCGGTGGCCGAACAGCAGGCCGAACACCAGGGTGAACAGCGGCACGGTCGCCACCGCCAGGGCGGCCACGCCCGAGGCTACCCCGGCGTGCTCGGCCAGGGTCACGCCACCGTTGCCGCAGCTGAGCAGCAAAAAACCGATCGCCCCGGCCGCGCGCCATTGCGCCCAGGTGGGAGCCGGCGCCCCGCGCCAGCGCAAAAAGCCATACAGCAGGCTGCCGGCAATCACGAAGCGCACACCCGCCATCATCAGCGGTGGCCAGGACTCCACGCCGATGCGGATGAACAGGTAGGTCGAGCCCCAGACCAGGTACAGGGCAAGAAAGGCGCCGACAAGCAGCAAGGGGAAGCGACGGGAGGCAGTCATGGCAGGGGGCTCGAAATCCGTTTACGGGTGGCTTAGTTTAGAAAGGGCCACGGGCAAACTTAAGTTACAAAACACGTTTAAATCACCGAAACACTTTACAAAGCATGGTTATGCACAGTCTTGACCATCGATTGCAAAGTCACCAGGAATCGCCATGGACAAATACGACCGCATGCTCCTCGCCGCCCTGCTGGAAGACGGCCGGGCCACTTACGCGCAGCTGGCGCGCCAGGTCAACCTGTCGGCCCCGGCAGTGGCCGAGCGGGTCGCCAAGCTCGAGGCCAGCGGGGTGATCAGTGGCTACACGGCCAAGGTCGACCTGGAAAAGATCGGCCTGCCGATCCAGTGCGTGATGGAGCTGCGCCTGGCCAGCCATGGCAACCAGCAGGCCTATGACGTGCTGGCGAACATCCCTGAATTGACCGAGTGCCACCGGGTCACCGGCGACCCTTGCGTGATCATGCAGGCGGCGGTGGCTTCGATGGGTGAGTTGGAGGCGCTGATCAACCGGGTGTCGCAGCTGGGCTTCAGCAAGACCTCGATCATTCTGTCGAGTGCGGTGGAGCGGCGGGTGCCGCTGGGGCATCTGGAGGCTGGCGGCAGGAAGGCGTGAAGCGTCAGCTCAGTGACGCAGCAGCAGCTTGCCCTCGATCGGCACATAGCGGCTGGCCGCGCGGATCACCGACAATGCCGTCAGCCCTGGCACGCCATAGACCACGGTTTCGACGCCGTGGCGCTGCATGGCCCGCTCCAGCAGCAGGTCGAAATCCCCGTCACCGGAGGCCAGCACTATCTGATCGACCCGCGCCGCCGCCTCGATCACATCGAGGGTGATACCCACGTCCCAGTCGCCCTTGGCCGAGCCGTCGGCGCGCTGGATGTAGGGTTTGAGGCGCACCTCGAAACCGAGGTTGCGCAGGATCTGCTGGAACTGTTGCTGCTTGCTGTCGCCACGGTCGATGGCGTATGCCACCGCTTCGACAATCTGCCCTTCTCGGCTGACCTCGGCCCACAGCGCGGAATAGTTGAAATGGCAGCCGTGGCCCTGGCGAACCGTGTAGTAGAGGTTCTGCACGTCGGCGAACAGGGCGATTTTCTTCACGCGTGGTGACCTCGCTGAATCCGCGAAAGGGGCGCAACGCGCCCCCGAGTGCCAGCGAGTATGCCAGAGCCCTCAGACGTAGTCGTCGTCCGAGAAGAAGCCGCCATCATCACTGCCGTAGTCGGTATCGGTAAAACCACCCTGGTCACTGCCCCAGCCACCGTTGTCGGCCACCTGCTGCTGGCCACCCTGGTCGTTCCAGCCGCCTGTGTCGCTGGCCGGCGCGGGTTCTTCCTTGATCACCTCGACCACCTCTTCAGGCTGCGAGTGATGATTGAACAGGCTGCTGATGCCCTGGGCCAGCAGCACGCCGCCGGCCACCCCGGCGGCCGTCTGCATCGCCCCGCCAAGGAAGCTGCTGGCGCCACTGCGTGCCGGCGTAGGCGCCGCGCCGAAGCCCTGCTGTGGTTGAGGAGGGGCGTAGGCTTGCGGGGCAGGCTCGCGCCAGCCACCGGCAGCGGACGGCGGCGGCGCAACCGAGCGCTGTGGTTCCGGGCTGCGGGCACCGGCACCGCCACCAAAGATGCTGGACAGGAAACCACCGCCACCATTACCGGCGCTGGAACGGGTCGCTTCAACCTGGGCACGGGCCTGCTTGAGCTCGGCCTCGAGCTGCTTGTTCTGCTCGTCCAGGCGCTTGATTGCAGCCTCCTGCACCAGGATCGCCTGGGCCATGTAGTACGGCGCCGCTGGCTGCTGGCGCAGATGCTGCTCGATGCACGCCTGGGCCTGGGCATCGCGCGGCTGGGCCGGGTCCTCGGCTTGCTTGAGGCGGCCGAACAGGCCGTCGATCAGGGTTTGTTCTTCAGTGTTCATCAAGCGACCTCATGGGCTGAACTGGACAGCGGACAGGCTCAAAGATGGGGGGCCCGGCCGGGCGATTCAATCGCCCGGGCCATGAAACTTTTTTCAGCAAGCGAGCGGTCTGGGCTAAAGTTACGCCCTGCTTTTTCTGCCATGCGATGTTGACCGATGAATCCGCTGAGCGTTCTGCGCGACTCCCTGTACTTCTTCCGCCGCCACCTGGTGAGCATCCTTCAGCTGTGCCTGCCGTTGGTGGTGCTCGAGGTCCTGTGCACCCAACTGCTCTACAACCAACTGGGCGACAAGGCTTCACCGGCCTACGGCATGTTGGTCAGCCTGCTGTTCTACCCGCTGTACAGCGCGGCACTGATCCTCTACCTCGACACCCGCAGCAACGGCAACCCGATCGCCAAGCGCAACCTGTTCGCCCGCGCCGTGCAGCTGTGGCCGGCGCTGGCGCTGCTGATCCTGATCAGCTCGCTGCTGATCATGGCGGGCCTGATGCTGTTCATCTTCCCGGGCGTGTGGATCATGGTGAACCTGGTGTTCGCCGAATACCTGCTGGTGCTGCGCGGCCTGCCAGTGGTCGAGTCGATGCGCACCAGCGCGCGCATGACCACCGGGCACTTCATGCGCATCATGGTGTGCATGCTGTCGGTGCTGGCGCCGCTGTGGCTGATCGATGGCTTGCTGCTGACGGTATTCCCCGAGCCCCAGCCAGGCGTGCAACTGGCCCTGGATAGCCTCAGCGGCTTCCTGCAGCTGTTCAGCACCGTGGTGCTGTACCGCCTGTTCATGCTGCTGGAAAGCGAAGCGGCGGCCTGAGTTTGGTCCGTGCCTGATCACCAGGCACGAGGAACCACAACACGACCAGGAAACCGCTCAAGCTGCCCCCCTTTGCCCACCTGCTGCCTAATGTGCGTCGCGCCAGCCCGAACTTCGACTGGCGCAGCGCACATTCAGGAGAACTCAGCTTGAACATGTCCCAAACCGCAAACGCCTGGGCCGATGGCCATTCCTTCATCGGCCAGATCTACCTACGGCAAGGCCAGCGTTGGTCGCCCATTCACCTGCAAGCCACACGCCACGATTTCAGTTTCGGCGTGGATGTTCGCAGTGATACGGGCTGGCTGCAGACTGGAGGTACCGACCCGGCCGAAGCCTTCCTCTTCCGCTTTCATTCCAAGGGGCCCGAGCGCCTTCACTTCACGCTGTCGCTGGCCAGAGACAGCACACGGCAGCTGGACATCGACAGCAACGGGCGACTCGGCCTCTATCCACGAGCAAGTACGCAACAGTACTGGAAGGTACAACCGCTCGAGTGGCAAAAAGACCGGGTCATGTGCCTGCTCCGGGATCAGCAGGGTCATCAGGTCAAGGCGTTGCCGGGCAATGGTGCAGATGTCGCTGGCCTCACCGTGCAAACCGGCGAGCTGTGCGAGTACCTGATCGTACGAGCCTTGTAAGGATGCTCTCGGGACATCCTTGGCACCCGCCAGTCAGCCGGCCCTGCCTCGTCAAGTGCCTCTGGGCTTGGCCCGCGCCGTGGCCTCGGCCACCAGTGGGTTGTCCGGCCAGTAGTGCTTGGGATAACGCCCTTTCAAATCCTTCTTCACCTCGGCATAGGTAGTACGCCAGAAGTTGGCCAGGTCCTGGGTGACCTGCACCGGCCGGCGTGCCGGTGACAGCAGGTGCAGCTTGACCTGCAGGCGGCCACCGGCGATGCGTGGGGTGTCGGCCAGGCCGAACAGCTCCTGCAAGCGCACGGCAAGAATCGGTGGCTGTTCGCTGTAGTCCAGGCGGATGTTCGAGCCCGAAGGCACGCTCAGATGCGCCGGGGCCAGCTCGTCCAGGCGCTGGGGCAACGGCCAGGGCAGCAGGTTGCGCAGAATCGACGACAGGTCCAGCGCGGCGAAATGGCTCAGGCGTGAGACCTTGCCCAGGTAGGGTTGCAGCCAGTCTTCCAGGGTGGCCAGCAGCGCTTCGTCGCACAGGTCGGGCCACTCGCTCTGGCCGTCTTTCTCCAGGTCCAGTTGGCGCAGCAGTGCAACCCGGGCCTGCCACTGGCGCAGTTCGGGGGGCCAGGTCAGCAGGTTCAGGCCCTTGCGCCGCACCAGGCCGAGCAAGGCCCTGGCGCGGGCATCATCGGCAAGGCTGGGCAGCGGCTCGCGGCTGAGCACCAGCTCGCCGACCTTGCGCTGACGTTCGGCGCGCAGCACCTGCTCGCGTTCGTCCCAGTCGAGCAGGTCGAGCTGTTCGACCTGCTCGGCAAGCACATCATCGAACAGTGCCCGCTCGAATTCGGCAGCCAGGTAAATGCGCTCCTCGCGCTGGCCCTGGCGGCTGCCGAGGTCGGCGATCACCAGCCAGGGGCATTTCATCAACGCATCGGCTTCGCCGAACAGCGCCGCACGGCCGTTGGCCAGGCGGTATTCGGCGCCGCCTTCGCGACGCTGCTGGGCGACCCGGTCGGGGTAGGCCAGCGCCAGCAGGGCACCGAGCCAGCGCGGATGCTCGGGATCCGTCACTGGGGTGTGGGGTTTGCCACGCAATTGCCCACGGTATTGCCGGGCCAGTTGCCGGGCACGTTGCACGCCGCCCTGGCCGCCGCGTGAGGTTCTGCTTTCACCACTGAGCACGCTCAACCGCGAATGCAGGTCGGCGCCGCCGCCGCGCAGGATGTCACGCTCGCCCAGCAAGGCCGCGACGTCGCAGGCCATGTCGGCCAGCCCCAGGTCCTGGCCGCGCAGTAGCAGGTGGGCGATGCGCGGGTGAGCCGGCAACTCGGCCATGGCCTGGCCGTGGGCGCTCAACTGCCCGCGTTGGCCGGGCTTGAAGGCGCCGAGCCGTGCCAGCAGGTCCTGGGCCTGGGCGAAGGCGGCAGTGGGCGGTTGGTCGAGCCAGCTCAGCTGTTCGGGCGGTACGCCCCAGCGCGCTAGTTGCAGGGCCAGCCCGGCCAAGTCGGCCTGGAGGATCTCGGCGCTGCCATGGGCCGCCAGTTGATCATGCTGCGCCTCGGACCACAGGCGGTAGCACACGCCTGGCTCCAGGCGCCCGGCACGGCCGGCCCGCTGGGTGGCGCTGGCGCGGGAGATGCGCTGGGTGTCGAGGCGGGTCATGCCGCTGCCGGGGTCGAAGCGCGGCACCCGTGCAAGGCCTGCATCGATCACCACGCGCACGCCGTCGATGGTCAGGCTGGTCTCGGCGATGTTGGTGGCCAGCACCACCTTGCGCTGGCCTTGGGGGGCCGGTTCGATGGCGGCGCGCTGGGCATTCAGGTCGAGCTCGCCGTGCAGCGGGCAGAGCAGGATGCCAGGACGCTCGCCCAAGGCCTCCTGCAAGGCCTGGTGCACCCGGCGGATCTCCGCCTGCCCGGGGAGGAACACCAGCAGGCTGCCGCCTTCATCGGCAAGCGCCTGCAGCACACAGTCGACCACCCGCGGTTCGACGAACTCGCCAGGCTGGAAGGGCCGGCTCCAACGAATGTCCACCGGGTGCATGCGGCCCTGGCTGCTGACCACCGGGGCGTCGTCCAGCAGCCGCGACAGGCGCTCGCCCTCCAGGGTGGCCGACATCAGCAGGATCTTCAGCGGCAGCTCGTCACGCAGCAAGCCGCGGCCATTGAGGCTCAGCGCCAGGGCCAGGTCGGCGTCGAGGCTGCGCTCGTGGAATTCGTCGAAAATCAGCAGCCCCACGCCTTCCAGCGCCGGGTCGCTCTGCAAGCGGCGGGTGAGAATGCCTTCGGTGACCACTTCGATGCGGGTGTTGGGGCCAACCTTGCTGTCCAGGCGGATGCGATAGCCCACCGTTTCCCCGACCTTCTCGCCCAGCTCGCTGGCCAGCCGCTCGGCGGCGGCGCGGGCGGCCAGGCGACGGGGTTCGAGCATGAGGATGGTCTGCCCGGCCAGCCAGGGTTCGTCGAGCAGGGCCAAGGGCACGCGGGTGGTCTTGCCGGCGCCGGGCGGCGCCTCGAGCACGGCTTCGTCGCGGGCACCCAGGGCCAGGCGCAGGTCAGGCAGTACGGCATCGATCGGTAATGAAATCATGGTGGTCCTCGAACAATCGCCCGAGTATAACGGCGAACCTGGCCTGCCCTATCATGGTCTTAAGCTTCAGGCGCCGGCCGCTGCCGCGCCCCTTGTCGTGGTTACCTTTACCGGAGATTCACATGCGCATCGCTTCCCGCGTCATCGGTGGCGCCCTTGTCGCCACCCTGCTGACCCAACTGACGGCCTGCGGCACGGTTTTCTTCCCTGACCGTCGCGGGCAGATCGAAGGCAAGATCGACCCGATGATCGCCGCGCTGGATGCCGTCGGCCTGCTGTTCTACATCATCCCCGGCCTGATCGCCTTCGGCGTCGACTTCGCCACGGGCGCCATCTACTACCCCGGCGGCTACTCCGCGCAGGTCGACCCGGCCAAGCTCAAGCCCGCCATCAATGCCGACGGCCAGGTCGACAGGATCAAGCTGCAGGCTATCCTCGAAAGCGAACTGGGCCAGCGCCTGCCGCTGAACGACCCACGGCTGATCCAGCAGCGCGGCAGCGTCGAGCAACTGGCGGCCCTCGGCCTGGTACCGGCAGCCTGAAACCCACAAGGACGAACCCCGGCGCATGACCGTGACCAGCGAACACCAACGCCTGCTGCGCCTGGCCACCCGCGCATCCCTGGCGGTGGCCAGCATCCTGGTGCTGAGCAAGGCCGTGGCCTGGTGGCTGAGCGGCTCGGTGAGCCTGCTGGCCGGGCTTACCGACTCGGCGCTGGATGCCGTCGCCTCTTTCCTCAACCTGCTCGCGGTGCACTACGCGTTGCGCCCGGCCGACGACGATCACCGTTTTGGCCACGGCAAGGCCGAAGCTCTGGCCGGCATGGCGCAGGCGCTGTTCATCGGGGTCAGCGCGGTATTGATCGGGGTGCAGGCCGTGCAGCGGTTGCAGTCGCCGCAGCCGCTGGGCGACACCGGGGCCGGTATCGCGGTGATGCTGCTGTCGCTGGTGCTGACCCTGGCGCTGCTGGCGTTGCAGCGCAAGGTGATCCGTATCACCGGCTCGACCGCGGTGCGCGCCGATTCGCTGCACTACCGCTCCGACCTGCTGCTCAATGGCAGCATCCTGCTGGCCCTGCTGCTGGCGCGCCTGGGCTGGCCACAGCTGGATGCGCTGTTTGGCCTGGGTATCGCCCTGTACATCCTGTGGAGCGCGGTGCAGATCGCCCGCGAGAGCACGGCGATCCTGATGGACCAGGAACTGCCGGCCGACATCGGCGAGCGCATGCTCGAAGCGGTGCTGGCGATCCCTGGGGTCAAGGGCGCGCACGACCTGCGCACGCGGGTGTCGGGGAGCCACTGGTTCGTGCAACTGCACCTGGAATTGCCGGGTGAGCTGCCGCTGCATCAGGCCCATGGGTTGTGCGTGCAGGCCTCCCAGGCGATCCGCGAGCGTTACCCACGGGCCGATGTGATCGTGCATGCCGATCCGGTGTAATGGTCGTGGGCTTGCACGCCCCCCCCTGTAGGAGCGGCCTTGTGCCGCGAATGGGCCGCAAAGCGGCCCCGGCGATCGTTGCATCAACGCTGCCCCCCCTGGGGCCGCTGCGCGCCCCTTTCGCGGCACAAGGCCGCTCCTACAGGGACCGCGCGCGTCCTCGATAGCGAGGAACGCTCTGGCTCAGTTGATGCTGTAACCCCGCCCGCTCAAGCAAGCGCCCAATGCCCGTCGATAGTTGTCTGCCACGTTCGGCGGCGGCGCATAGCTGGCGGTTGCCGGGTCGAAACCGCTCTGGCTCACGGCCCAGCGATGGCACTGATAACGGTCCTGCTCCTGCTGCTCCGGGCCCTGGCCATGCAGGGGATAGGCGATCACATCGTAACCACCTGCCGGTTGCGGCGCTGGCGCCACCGTAGGCGGGTTGACCACCACATACTCGGCGCTGCTGGCCTGGTACTGGTAGTAGGTGTCGGCCACCAGGAAGAACAGCGCTCCGCCCAACCATACTTCGCGCGCATAGGGTGGCAAGTAGCTGACCCGCACCCCGTAAGGCGGCCTGACCACGACGTAGCCGCCGCCATGGGGGCGATACCAGTAGCCACCGGAGTAGTAGTATTCCTGGCCACGGTAGGGCACTTGCCAGGAGCGGTCCGGGAAGCGATCGACGGTATGCCCGGGGCGATACTGCGGCCCGGGGCCCCAACCATCGCCATGGCCGTCCGGCCGCCCCGACCAGTCGCCGCCTGGTCGCTGACCGGGGCCACCGGCCTGCCAGTGACGGTTGTCGTCATGCCGGCGCGGGATGTCCTGGTAATAGCCTTGGCGTGGCGGCTGGGTCTGGCGCACTTCATCACGCGAATTGAGCGGCGAACCACGCCCGCCATTGGGGTCCTGCGGGCCATCTCCCGGCCCTTGGGCCAAGGCGCCCAGGCTGATACCGATGCCCAGCAAACCAACACCTGCCAACTGCCAGATGCGTGACCTCATGTTGTTCCTCTCAGTCAATGACCCCTGCCTGTACTGCAGGCAGTCTAACCCGCCGTACAAGGCCGGCTGATGAAAAAGCAGACAGCGCCCGGGCGCGGCGCGGGGAGAAATACCGGCGCAATAAAAAAGGGAGGCCTTACGGCCTCCCTTCGGGAATTGTCGTCCGTGCTCGGCACTTGTGGTACCGGCTCACCTCGCGCCGCCTTCTGGGCAGTGCGTAGCCCGGGGGCCGTGCCGATCCGATTGGAGGGCTGGCCGCGAGCGCCCGTCTGGGGCGCCTCGCCGTGGACTGATGTCCGGGCAGTGATTCTGGTGATAAAGATAGGCGAGCCTGGGGGGCAGAGGATTGCGAAGATTGCTCTGATAAATACCGCTTGCGCAATTTTTCACTCAGGATCGATAATTCGCCGCAATCCGAACAGAAAAGGCCCTATTCATGAGCAAGCTCGACCGCTATGACCTGAGCATCCTTGCCGAATTGCAGCGTGACGCGCGCATCTCCAACCAGGAACTGGCCGAGCGCATCGGCCTGTCGCCCTCCCCTTGCTCGCGCCGGGTCAAGCAGCTCGAAGACGACGGCTACATCTCGCGCCAGGTGGCGCTGCTGGACCGCAAGAAGCTCGGCCTGAGCCTGACCGCCTATGTGCTGATCGGCATGGACCGCCACACCCCCGAGCGCTTCGAAACCTTCGAGGCGGCGATCCGTAACCTGCCGCAAGTGCTGGAGTGCAGCCTGGTCACCGGGATGGACGCCGACTATCAGCTCAAGGTGGTGGTGCCGGACATGGACCACTACCAGAAGCTGCTGCTCGGCAGCCTGACCCGCATCGACGGCGTGACCAGCGTACGTTCGAGCTTCGTGCTCAACCAGGTGCTGGCCAGCACCGAGCTGCCATTGACCCACCTGCGTTGAAACCCTGCGCGCCCGGCGTATGATCGGGCTCTTATCCTGCCTGGAGTTGACCGATGGATCCCGCCGTATTCGAAGAGTGGATGATGATCGTCCTCGTCACCGTGCTGATCGCCTTCATGGGCTTCATCGTCTGGGACCTGGCGAAAAAATCCAAGGCTGGCCGCTTCGGCACGCTGATCCTGTTCTTCGTGCTGGGCCTGGGCGTGCTGGCGTTCATCATCAAGAGCGTGGTGGTGGGGTTTCTGGAAGGGGTTTAGGGACGCCGATCAGGCTCCACGATTGCTGTAGGAGCGGCCTTGTGTCGCGAAAGGGGCGCGCAGCGGCCCCAGGGTTTCAGCGTTGATGCAAAGATCGCCGGGGCCGCTTTGCGGCCCTTTCGCGACACAAGGCCGCTCCTACAGCGGTACGTGCATTGCCTAGGTGTCAGAGCTTCGGCGGCACTTCGCGCCACGTCCCCTGCTCCAGCCCTTCGATCGTCCAGTCACCAATCCTCACCCGCACCAGCCGCAAGGTCGGCAAGCCCACCGCCGCGGTCATGCGCCGCACCTGGCGGTTGCGCCCTTCGCGAATCACCAGTTCCAGCCACGCCGTCGGCACGCTCTTGCGAAAGCGCACCGGCGGGTTGCGTGGCCATAGCGTGGGCTCGTCGAGCAAGCGGGCTTCGGCTGGCAAGGTCGGGCCATCATTGAGCTCGACGCCGTCGCGCAGGCGCTGCAACTGCTCCGCGCTCGGCTCACCCTCCACCTGCACCCAGTAGGTCTTGGCCAGCTTGTGCTTGGGGTCGGCGATACGTGCCTGCAGGCGACCATCGTTGGTCAGCAGCAGCAAGCCTTCGCTGTCGCGGTCCAGGCGCCCGGCCGGATAGATGCCGGGGATGTCGATGAAATCCTTGAGCGTGGCGCGCCCTTCGCCGTCGCTGAACTGCGTGAGCACGTCGAACGGCTTGTTGAACAGGATCAGGCGCGGTTCGGCCGGCGGCGCCTTGGCCTGGCGACGTGGGCCGGAAGGCCGCGCCGCCGGGCGGCGCGGAGTATTGCGGGGTGGCAGGGGCATGGATCCTCAGCGGAACGGCGGCTCATCGAAGCTGCGCAGTTTACGCGAGTGCAGCGAGTTGAGCTCGGTACGCAGCAGGTCAAGGGCAGCGATGCCGATCTTCAGGTGCTGGCTGACCGCGCGGTTGTAGAAGGCGTTGGCCGAGCCGGGCAGCTTGATCTCGCTGTGCAGCGGTTTGTCGGATACACACAGCAAGGTGCCGTACGGCACCCGCAGTCGGTAGCCCTGCGCGGCGATGGTGCCGCTTTCCATGTCCACCGCCACGGCTCGCGACAGATTGATCAGCGGGCGTTCCTGGGCCCAGCGCAGCTCCCAGTTGCGGTCGTCGTAGGTGAGCACGGTACCGGTGCGCAGGCGCTTCTTGAGTTCCTCGCCACGCTCGCCGGTAACCTGCGCCGCTGCTTCCTGCAGCGCCATCTGCACTTCGGCCAGGGCCGGGATCGGGATGTTCGGCGGCACCACGCGGTCGAGGATGCCGTCACGGCGCATGTAGGCGTGGGCCAGCACGTAGTCGCCGATGGTCTGCGACTGACGCAGGCCGCCACAGTGGCCGATCATCAGCCAGCAGTGGGGGCGCAGCACCGCCAGGTGGTCGGTGATGTTCTTGGCGTTGGACGGGCCGACGCCGATATTGACCAGGGTGACGCCATCGCCGTCGGCGGCGATCAGGTGGTAGGCCGGCATCTGGTAGCGGTGCCAGACCACGCTGGCCACCAGGGCCTGGGCCTCGCCGTTGTCCATGGCCTTTTCGATGACCACGTTGCCCGGCAGGACCATGCGCACGAAGCGTGGGTCCTGGCGCAACTGCTCAAGGCCGTGGCTGATGAACTGGTCGACATAGCGGTGGTAGTTGGTCAGCAGGATCCACGGCTGCATGTGCCGCCAGTCGCTGCCGGTGTAGTGCACCAGGCGGCGCAGCGAGAAATCGACGCGTGCCGCGTCGAACAACGCCAGCGGCAGCGTCTCGGCGCTTTCCCAGTCGTACAGGCCATCGGCGATGTTGTCGGTGGCGGCCGACAGGTCGGTGCTGGGGAACACCCGCGCCAGCTGCGCGGCGGTGATGCCGCTGCCGGCCAGTTCGTCGCCCTGGTCGACCACGTAGGGGTACGGGATGTTCTGTTCGCTGACGCCGACTTCCACGGTCACCGTGTAGTCGTGCATCAATGGCCGCAATTGCTCGAGCAGGTAGCCACGGAACGCGGCGGGCTGGGTGACGGTGACACTGTAAGTGCCGGCCACCTGGACCTTGGCGTAGGCGCGGGTAGTGGCGGCGACTTCGCCCTGGCTGAAGTAGGTCAGGCGCAGCGCCGGGTAACGAAACAGCGCACGCTCGTCCGGGCCCGGTTCGGTGCGGTCCTTGAGGTAGCGCTTGAGGGCCTGGCTCAGGGCGCCGGTGGCTTGTTCGTGGAGGGCCGCCAGACGGTCGACGGCCTGTTCGGGGGTATCAACGACTTCAAACGCTTGGCTCACGCTGGGCTTCCTGTCTTCTGACATGCATGACAGCCATCTTGCCTGCGTTGCCAGGCAAATACACCCCCGATAATCGGCACTGAGCCTTTCGCGGGGCAAGCCCGCTCCCACGCCTTCAGTGAGCAGGTACTTATTGAGCACGTGGGAGCGGGCTTGCCCCGCGATGGCGGTCCGACGCTCTCATTGCCTGCTTTCAGGAGCCATCATGGACGCCCGCCTTACCGCTTTTCTCGATCGCGCCGAATCTGTCCTCGCGCGCCTCGAACCCTTGCTGCCCGCCCCGCGCCCGCACATCGACTGGTCGCAAACCCTCGCCGCCCGCTGGCAGCGCGATGGCCGCAGCGGCTACCTGATGCCGCTTGAGGTCAGCCTCGACATCCGTCTGTCCGACCTGATCGGCGTCGACCAGCAGCGTGACCAACTGGGGCGCAACACCCACCAGTTCATCAACGGCATGCCGGCCAACCACGCCTTGCTGTGGGGGTCGCGCGGCACCGGCAAATCGTCGCTGGTGCGTGCGCTGCTGGCAGAACACGCCGGCAATGGCCTGCGCCTGATCGAAATCGAGCGCGACCACCTGGCCGACCTGCCGCGTGTGGTGGAGCAACTGCAAAAGCTCGAACAGCGCTTCATCCTGTTCTGCGACGACCTCTCGTTCGAAGCCGGGGAGGGTGACTACCGGGTGCTCAAGAGCGTGCTCGACGGCTCGCTGGAGCAGGCCCCGGACAACGTGCTGCTGTACGCCACCTCCAACCGCCGTCATCTGGTGCCGGAAAAACAGAGCGACAACGAAAACTGGAAGATGGTCGACGGCGAGCTGCACCCCAACGAAGCGGTGGAAGACAAGATCGCCTTGTCCGACCGTTTCGGCCTGTGGCTGTCGTTCTACCCCTTCAGCCAGGAACACTTCCTCAATGTGGTCGAACACTGGATCGGCCAGCTGGCGCGCCCGGCCGGGCTTGCCTGGCAGCGTAGCGAAGCACTCGATATCCTCGCCGTGCGCTGGGCCACCGGCCGCGGCAACCGTAATGGCCGTTGTGCCTATCAGTTCGCCCGCTACTGGGTCGGGCTGCAATTGCTGGAGCAGAAATAAATGATCGACCTCAACGCCAGTGGCCAAGGCCTCGACGGCTACGCCCTGCTGGCCGCGCAAGTGCAGGCGCTGTTCGCCGACGAGCGTGACTTCATCGCCAATGCCGCGCAGTTCTCGGCGTTCCTCTATAACCAGGTGGATGACCTGAACTGGGCGGGGTTCTACCTCAACCGCAACGAAGAGCTGGTGCTCGGCCCGTTCCAGGGCCAGGTGGCCTGCGTGCGCATTCCGTTCAGCAAGGGCGTGTGCGGTGCAGCGGCGGCCACCCGGCAGACCCAGCGGGTGGAGGACGTGCACGCGTTTCCCGGGCATATTGCCTGTGACAGTGCGTCGAACAGCGAGTTGGTGATCCCGTTGCTCAAGGACGGGCGGCTGATTGGAGTGCTTGACCTGGACAGCCCGAAGGTCGGGCGTTTCAGTGAGGCCGATCAGGCCGGGCTGGAGCGCCTGGCGGCGATCTTTCTGGAATTGACTGATTGCTGAAATGAACAAAGGGGCCTGTGAAGGCAAAGCCAGTCAGTTAAGCCAAATGGGGCGCTCCGCGCCCCTTCGCGGGTAAACCCGCTCCCACAAGTACAGCGCTCGATTCAGATTTTGCGCGATCCTGTGGGAGCGGGTTTACCCGCGAAGGGCTGCAAAGCAGCACCAATAAGTGCGATGAAGCGCTAACTGATTGGCATTAGTCTGCGCAGGCCTCTTTGTATCTGTGCTGTTGCCATCGTGGGGCAAGTCGCATCGATGCAACGCCGCTCCCACAGTCCCGCGAGATCAGTCGTAGATGACCCGCTTTTTCCAGGTCTCGTCCTCGTCGGTCTTGAGGCCTTCGGTCAGTGCGTTCTGGTCGTCCGCTGCCGGCTCCATCTGGTCCAGTACCTGGGCGTTGGCCCGGTTCAGCAGCTTCTCCATATAGGTGAGCTGCTCTTCATACTGTTTAGGTTCGGGCTGCTTGCGCAGGTACTGCACGCCACGCTCGAAGGCCAACCGCGCCTGGCCCGGCTGGTTCTGCTGCAGCGCCTGCTGGCCCAGGTTGTTGAAGAACTCGATGTGCAGCAGCACCAGGATGTGGCGGATCTCCTTGACCCAGTACTTGCCCTCGTTGGTGGCCAGGAAGCCTTCCTGGGTGGCGCGCACGATCTGATTGTGCAGCAGCTCCAGCAAGAAGCGCACGTCCTTGGCCTTGACCTCGGTGTGGATAGGCGAGGGCGGGTTGCTCACCGGGATCTTGTCGCCCTGGGCGATCAGGCCTTCAAGTTCGGCGATGCGCGCCTTGAGCTCGGCGCTGTGCTTGTCCAGGGCCAGCTGGCGCTGATTGAGGTTGAGTTCCAGGCGGGTCAGAAGCAGCTTGAGCGCCGGGGTCATGAACTGGCCGGGGAAGGTTTCGGTGATTTCACCGCAGCGGCGCAGGCGGTCGGCCAGTTCTACCTTGAGCCGGACGCGTTCGAGCTTGTTGTTCTCGACCACGTTGTTGAGGTAGCCGATCACGATCAGCAATGCGATGCCCGCAACGATAAGCAGGGTGATCAGAAGTGGTGTCACCGTAAACGCCTCATGAAGAAGTTTTGCATCTGTACGAGAGTGTAGTGAGTTCGCCGAAAAGCGAACAGTGCAGCCTGGCGGACAGCTTTGGGGCGTGCCGTTCGCCGTTGGCCTCATGTACTGGTATATGTCGGCCGCAGTCTGGATTTCTCCAGATGCTGGCGCATTGCCACGAGCTTGCCGGGCTACCGTCAGAAAATCAACGCCAATCCCTGGGCGCGCCTGTCAGCACCTTATAGGAAAGCGGGAAGTCATTGATTTAAATAAATTTCTACAAAGGGGTTGACGGCTTTCCATGGCATCCATAGAATGCGCGCCACTTGCAGCGTAAAGCACACAGCGAAACGCGGCAGGGAGTGAAGATGTAGCAGTGTCCCCTTCGTCTAGTGGCCTAGGACACCGCCCTTTCACGGCGGTAACAGGGGTTCGAGTCCCCTAGGGGACGCCAATGCGGGAATAGCTCAGTTGGTAGAGCACGACCTTGCCAAGGTCGGGGTCGCGAGTTCGAGTCTCGTTTCCCGCTCCAGTTTCTCCGGCACTGCTTCGGCAGGGCAGGAAAAGAAAATCCAGGCTGAATCGTGAGGTTCATGTTCTGGTGCGCTGCAAAGCGTCGGCTTAGTCCCCTTCGTCTAGTGGCCTAGGACACCGCCCTTTCACGGCGGTAACAGGGGTTCGAGTCCCCTAGGGGACGCCATATTGCGGGAATAGCTCAGTTGGTAGAGCACGACCTTGCCAAGGTCGGGGTCGCGAGTTCGAGTCTCGTTTCCCGCTCCAGTTTCAATGGCGTCGTCTTGTACGGTGCAGGTGGTGAAGGTCTTCATGGCGCTTCACGCCAAATGCGGTAAAGCTTCACTTTGCGGGAATAGCTCAGTTGGTAGAGCACGACCTTGCCAAGGTCGGGGTCGCGAGTTCGAGTCTCGTTTCCCGCTCCAAATCGAAAACGCCACTTCATTTGAAGTGGCGTTTTTTTTTGAGTAACAGATCATCGTCCGTGAGCGAAAACTGGCTTACATCCTGATATTTGTGCCGCTTTGAGTAGTGCGGTCATATGTAGGTCTGGGTATGCGGAAATTTGATTTTTGATCACGCCATTGTGAGCCAATTCCCGAGCCGGCAGGCTTTGCACTTCCAGCTTGAGCAAGGCGTTGAATAGCCAGGCCTGAGACGTTGTCAGAGAGCGCCAGGCCCATGGATACGTAACCAACTACCATGGCCGCCTTGGCCAAGCTGGGGTCCAGGGTGAAGTTGGCAGCCGTTTCCACCCCGAATGAAGCGACCTGGGCAATGGTCCCGGCTACAGACATGCCCGCCATCACGACTTGTGGCGCCGCTGCAAGCAGGGCAGCCGACGCGCTCATGGCGCCTACAGCTGCCACCGCCGAGGTTCCCGCTACTGCCGCCCCCGCCACTGCAGCGCTCGTGGAGCCCGCCACTGCGGCAGCGCTGGCTGCGGTGGCTGACATCGATACCGCTACGGCACCTGCCGCCGCACCAAGCGTCACGATGGTCGCAACAATGGACAGGGCCGTGAAAAGTATTCCTACACCGAGCGCTATCCATACTCCGCTGCCCCCGCCTTGTTGTTGTTGGATCATCCACTTTTGCTCAGGCGTAATTTCCGCTCCCCTTTTTCCCCGTTTGGCCAATCCTCGTTCTTCGCGCTCTGCCAGGCCGCGGGTGGCCCTCCCCGTCGGGTCGCTGAAGGTAATGGGGTTGCCCTGGCAATAGGCGTAGCAATTGATACCGCCATTGCCGAATGGGCTTAGTGTATCCGGGCCCTGGAAGCGCATCAGTTCGGGATTATAGGCGCGGTGGCCGCGACCGAGTAGGTACCAGCCACTGTCGGGGTCAAGGTATTCGCCGTTGAAACCCAGCAGGCTGGCCAGGGCGCCGAAGCGCTGGCCGTAGGCGCTGTAGCCTGGATTGCAGTCGTTAGGCTGCGGGCTGTCGGTAATCACGCTGCCGCTGGCGGTGCAACTGAACATCCGCGTCTTGCTGGTGTCGTCCGCTTGCTGCTGGCCCAGTGGCAGGTTGCTGGCATGCAGCAGATGTGTCTGGATCTCACCCCGGATAGCCAGGCGCAAGCGGTTTTTCTCGAATAACAGCAGGGTGTCGTCGCTGCCCTCGGCTTGTTGCGTGCGAATCAGGTGGCCATGGGCGTCATAGTGGTAGAGGCCGCCGGCTTTTCTCGAGGTTTTGCTCACTTGCAGCAGGCGCTTTTCACTGTCGTAGCGCATCGACCTGCCGTTCTCGTCATTGAGCTGGCAGCCATTGGCGTCATAGTCAAACCGCTCGGGAGTGTCGGGCCTGGCGGGTGAATAAATGACCCGGCTCAATTGGCAAGGGTCCTCTTCCTCGTACTTGAAGGTGGCGGTGTGTTCTGTCTGATCCTTGAGCGTGGTCGTGCGCGAGGTGATGTTGTCCAGTCCATCGTAGGCAAATGCTTGTGCGGTATATTCCTGGCCCTGCTCACTCCTCGGTAGGTCGCGGCCCGAGCACAGATGGTTAGAGAGACGGCCACGCTCATCGTAAATGAACTCTTCTCTCAAAAGGCTGGTTTTGCCCTCTTCCAGATGACGCAGCTCAAGCAGATTTCCTGGCATCCATTTCTGCGTAATTGAGCGTTCCGGTTGTGCCCCGCGTTTGAAGGTGCGCTTCTCTTCGCGTCCCTGATCGTCATAGATGAAGGTGGTGGTGAGTTTTTCCTGGGTTTGCAGGTCCACCAGCTCAACCTTATTCAGTTGCCCGAGGGTGTCATAGTAAAAATCTGATTCCAAGTTGCCCTGGGTGGTTTTTTGGGGGCGCCCATGCGCGTCATAGGTGAACGTGCTGTCGGGGCCATTATCGATTTTTTGCCAGCACAGCCGGCCGTGTAGCGATATGCCCTGGCGGATCGTGTAGAGCAACTTGCCCTGGTCGTCGCTCCAGCTTTCCAATGTGGCGCGGTTGTTCCAGTCGTATTCGTAGGTGCGGGTACCCTGTTGGTTAATGGCTTTTTCAAGGCGTGCGCTGGTTTTGTTGAATGTGAATTCGGCACTGCCTTCGAGGGTCTTGGTCATCTTCGGGGCGTCGGTCAGCTGGGGGTCATACTCGAAGCTGATTTCGTCCTTCTTCGCCGAGATGTGCCTGCCAGGTCGAGTCATGCCAGATGGGTAGAAAAGCTTATCGGTTCGGTTACCTGTCGTTTTACTTTCAAGGCGATCAAGGCCATCGAATGTCTGGCTGCCGAGTAAATGCGGCAACGTGGCGGATTCGCTGGTACGTATCGCAATGGCAAGCTCCTTGCGCGAATGTTCTACGTAGTCGCGGGTCACCTGCGTGCCATCGGCCAACGTCGTTTGAGTCATGCGATTCCAAATGTCGAAGGCGAAACATGTGGAATAGTTGCGTTCGTCTGTCTGCACCTTGCAGTTACCCAGCCCATCATACTCGTAGTGCTGCTCGGCATAAGGGGCCCCGTTCGCCAGCAGACGCTGGGTTCTGACGGGTTTGTCGAAGCCATTCAACCAGGATTCCGTTTTGCCGCTGATCAGGGCTACGCCATTTGCCATTACCCCTTGGCGCCAGGCTTTTTCAATGTGTCCTTTGTGGGCCGTACTCCCGGTCGGCTCGATGAACTTGTGTTGCTGTACACCATCGGCGCCTGTCACGCAGCATTCCTCGCCCCAGCTGTTGTAGGCGAAGGTGCGTGTCAAGGGCAGGGCGATTGGAGGTGGGGTAGGGGCGTTTTCTGTTGGCATCTGCGGGAGGTAGTCGATCAGCGTTTCGCTGACCTTCTGGCCGAAGGTGTTATAGACGATGGAAACGGTTTCCATCGGCGTATCCGGTTTGTTCTCGTCGATGTGGCTACGGCATTCGCGTACCGGCCTGCCCAGGCCATCCACATAGGTGGTGGTGATGACGCCGCGGACGTTGGTCATGATCTGCTTGGATTCAGCGCTGTTTGCACCGCAGAGTGTGTAGTCGTAATGGCGTGTCGCTTTGAATTCATCTTCGTCCGGAGCGACGATCTCGTCCGTTACCCGGCGCAACTCATCGTACTGGGTAAGAATGCGTACGCCGTTGTTGTCCTCGAACAACACTGGCTCGCCGGTAAGCAGTGAATGGGTCAAGGTCATGGTCTTCTGCCGTGACTCCTCCGGGCTGCCGCCGTCCTTGTGGTCCCAGCCGGTCACGGTCTGGAAGGTCGTCAGCACTGGCTCGTCATCGAGC
>NZ_JBDJLM010000071.1:0-25545 GCF_039673365.1 Pseudomonas sp. TWI923
TGGGGTGGTGGGTTGGTTTCACGCCTGGGGGGGTCCCCCCCCCCCCCCTTCGGTTGGGGGGGTTGGGGGGTGGCCCCGCGATGAGGCCTCAACGGTTTACGGCGATCTTGCTGAAATCCAGTCGCCCGAACGGGCTCACCTGATACCCCTCGACACCCTTGTGCAGCAAGGTCGCCGCCGTCGGATGCGCCAGCGGCAGCCACAGCGCCTGCTGCTGGATCAGTGCCTGGGCCTGCTGGTACAGGCGGCTGCGCACGCTCTGGTCGTTGGTGGTGCGCCCGGCGTTGATCAGCTGGTCCAGGCGGCTGTCGCAGAACCGCGCGAAGTTGGTCCCGGATTTGACCGCCGCGCAGGAAAACTGCGGGCTGAGGAAGTTGTCCGGGTCGCCGTTGTCACCCGCCCAGCCCATGAACAGCAGGTCGTGCTCGCCCGCCTTGGCGCGGCGGATCAACTCGCCCCACTCGATGGTGCGAATCTCGGCCTTGATGCCGACCTTGGCCAGGTCTGCCTGAAGCATCTGTGCGCCCAGGCTGGGGTTGGGATTGAGCAGGCTGCCCGACGGGCGGGTCCAGATGGTGGTTGCAAAACCATCGGCCAGGCCGGCCTTGGCCAGCAGCGCCTTGGCCTTCTTCTGGTCCATGGCGTAACCCGGCAGGTCCTTGGCGTAGCTCCAGGTGTTCGGTGGGTAAGGGCCGTTGGCGGCGGTGGCGGTGTTTTCGAACACGGCCTTCAGGTAGGCCGGTTTGTCGAAGGCCAGGTTGATCGCCTGGCGCACCTCGGGTTTGTCCAGCGGCGGGTGCTGGCTGTTGATGGCGACGAACGCGGTCATGAACGCCGGGGTGGTCGCCACCTTGAGGTTGCCGTCCTTGCCAGCCTCGGCGATGTCCAGCGGCTTGGGCGACAGGGCCACCTGGCATTCGCCGCGCTTGAGCTTCTGCAGGCGCACGTTGGCGTCGGTGGTGATGGCGAAGATCAGCGGGTCGACCGAGGGTTTGCCGGCAAAGTAGTCGGGGTTGGCGCGGTAGCGCACCACGGCGTCCTTCTGGAAACGCTGGAAGACGAACGGCCCGGTACCCACAGGCTGGCTGTTGAGCTTGTCCGGGGTCTCGGCCTTGAGCAGCTTGTCGGCGTACTCGGCGGAGTAGATCGAGGCGAAGCCCATGCTCAGGGTGGCCAGGAAGGTGGCATCCGGGTGCGAGAGGGTGAAGCGCACGGTATTGGGCTGTGGGGCCTCGATCGACTTGATCAGGCTGCCCAGCTGCAGCGACTGGGCATGCGGGTAGCCGCCCGCCGCGGTCTTGTGCCACGGGTGGGCGGGGTAGAGCATGCGCTGGAAGCTGAACAGCACGTCTTCGGCGTCCAGCTCGCGGCTGGGCTTGAAGTAGGGCGTGGTGTGGAATTTGACGCCCTGGCGCAGGGTGAAGTCGTAGATCAGGCCGTCCGGCGACACCGTCCAGCTCTCGGCCAGGCTGGGTACGACCTTGCCAAGCCCTGCATCGAATTCGACGAGGCGGTTCATCAGCACATCGGCCGAGGCATTGGTGGTGGTCAGCGAGTTGTACTGGACCACGTCGAAGCCTTCCGGGCTGGCTTCGGTGCACACCGACAGCGGCGCGGCCTGGGCGAGGCCGGCGGCGCACAGCGTGGTGAACAACAGGGAAAGGGCGGCGGCACGCATGGTGGCTCCTTGGCGGGTTTGTGGCACCATCTGCCGGTGCAGTCTGGAAAAGTCCTACCCTAGTGTGGGCACGGGCAAATGACCACACCCTTTCGCATTAATTCGGCGACGGGCGGTCGACACCTTGGCGCCCCAGTCGTTATGCTGCCCGGGCGCACTCGGCCCGACCTTAAGACACATCTTCTGTTGTTGCGGCTGAGTCTTTCTGGTATAAAGCAGCGCTCTTTTCTAGGGGCTCGGCCTGTCGCGTAAGCGCTTCCGGTCGATAAGACCCTCGGAAACACGGCGCCTAGCGCCAATGACTGAGAGATTAAGCGGCCAACCCATGCCGGGTTGGGCATGTGGTTTTAGAGGGCTGAGGCATGTCGAGAGTCTGTCAAGTTACTGGTAAGGGTCCAGTAACCGGGAATAACATTTCCCACGCAAACAACAAAACCCGTCGTCGTTTCCTGCCAAACCTGCAGCACCACCGTTTCTGGGTTGAATCCGAGAAGCGTTTCGTGCGTCTGCGCGTTTCCGCCAAAGGCATGCGTATCATCGACAAGCGCGGCATCGATGCCGTTCTGGTCGACATCCGCAAAGCTGGCGCCAAGGTTTAAGGGAGAACATCATGCGTGAATTGATCCGTCTGGTTTCGAGTGCCGGTACCGGCCACTTCTACACCACCGACAAGAACAAGCGCACCACTCCGGACAAGATCGAGATCAAGAAATACGATCCGGTCGTCCGCAAGCACGTGGTGTACAAGGAAGCCAAGATCAAGTAATTGATCGGCAACCTGAAAAAACCCGCAACCGTAAGGTGGCGGGTTTTTTTATGCCTGCAGGAAAACCGTGTCCAGCCTTTCGCGGGTAAATCCGCTCCCACAGGGGCCGCGCGAAACCTGAGCTTCACTGCAAACCTGCAGGAACCCCTGGCTCCCACAGCGTCGCGGCGAACCTGTGGGAGCGGGTTTACCCGCGAAGAAGCTGGCGCTTACTTCTGCTCGAACATCACATAGATCTTGCGGCACGGCTCCAGCACCTCCCAGGTGCCCTTGAAGCCGGCCGGGATCACGAAGCGATCACCGGTGCGCAGGGTCTTGGCGCCTCCGTCCTGGTCGCGCAGCACCGACACACCTTGCACGATCTCGCAGTATTCATGCTCGGTGTAGTTCACCGTCCACTGGCCCACTTCACCTTCCCAGACGCCCGCGGCGAACTGCCCGCACGGGCTGGCATAGTGGTTGTAGACAGCCTGGTCAGGCTCGCCCTTGAGGATTTTCTCCGCCGCGGGGCGGTAGCGTTCGGCCTCGGTCAGAACCTGGGCGAAGTCGACGATGCTGGCGATACTCATGGTGGTTACCCTGTTGTTGTTTAATAAAATGAACATCAGTAGGCATTTGAGCCGTTCGTGTCAAATATATTGATAGTTTCCCCGCCCTGGTTTAGGGTGGCAGGTGCCCGTGTGCCTCGTCACCCGGCCAGAATTTCTGACAGCGCCCGTGAGTCCTCAGTGCGGCGTTGCACCTTAACAAGAGAGGAGTTTCCTATGACCACCCTGACTCGTGCGGACTGGGAACAGCGTGCCCAGCAACTGAAGATCGAAGGCCGCGCCTTCATCAACGGCGAATACACCGATGCCGCATCCGGTGAAACCTTCGACTGCCTGAGCCCGGTGGACGGACGCTTCCTGGCCAAGGTTGCCAGCTGCGACCTGGCCGATGCCAACCGCGCTGTCGAAAATGCCCGCGCCGTGTTCGAATCCGGCGTCTGGTCGCGCCTGGCTCCGGCCAAGCGCAAGGCCAAGCTGATCCGCTTCGCCGACCTGCTGCGCAAGCACGTCGAAGAGCTGGCCCTGCTCGAAACCCTGGACATGGGCAAGCCGATCGGCGACTCCTCCAGCATCGACGTGCCGGGTGCGGCCAGTGCCCTGCACTGGAACGCCGAAGCCATCGACAAAGTCTACGACGAAGTCGCGCCAACCCCGCACGACCAGCTCGGCCTGGTTACCCGTGAGCCGGTGGGTGTGGTCGGTGCCATCGTGCCGTGGAACTTCCCGCTGCTGATGGCCTGCTGGAAACTCGGCCCGGCCCTGGCCACCGGTAACTCCATCGTCCTCAAGCCGTCGGAAAAATCGCCGCTGACCGCCATCCGCATCGCCCAGCTGGCGATCGAAGCCGGTATCCCGGCGGGCGTGCTCAACGTGCTGCCAGGCTATGGCCACACCGTGGGCAAGGCCCTGGCCCTGCACATGGACGTCGACACCCTGGTGTTCACCGGTTCGACCAAGATCGCCAAGCAGCTGATGATCTACGCCGGCGAGTCGAACATGAAGCGCGTCTGGCTGGAAGCCGGCGGCAAGAGCCCGAACATCGTCTTCGCCGACGCCCCGGACCTGCAAGCCGCCGCCGAGGCCGCCGCCAGCGCCATCGCCTTCAACCAGGGTGAAGTCTGCACCGCCGGTTCGCGCCTGCTGGTGGAGCGTTCGATCAAGGACAAGTTCCTGCCCATGGTGGTCGAGGCCCTCAAGGCCTGGAAACCGGGCAACCCGCTGGACCCGGCAACCACCGTCGGTGCGCTGGTCGATACCCAGCAGATGAACACCGTGCTGTCGTACATCGACGCCGGTCACCAGGACGGCGCCAAGCTGCTGGCTGGCGGCAAGCGCATCCTCGAAGAGACCGGCGGCACCTACGTCGAGCCGACCATCTTCGACGGCGTGACCAACGCCATGAAGATCGCCCAGGAAGAAATCTTCGGCCCGGTACTGTCGGTTATCACCTTCGACACCGCCGAAGAAGCCATCGCCATCGCCAACGACACCCCGTACGGCCTGGCAGCCGGCATCTGGACCTCGGACATCTCCAAGGCCCACAAGACCGCCCGCGCCGTGCGTGCCGGCAGCGTCTGGGTCAACCAGTACGACGGCGGCGACATGACCGCGCCGTTCGGTGGCTTCAAGCAGTCGGGCAACGGCCGTGACAAGTCGCTGCACGCGCTGGAGAAGTACACCGAGCTGAAGGCGACCTGGATCAAGCTGTAATCCGGTAACGCCTTTTCGCGGGGCAAGCCCGCTCCCACGCCGCCAGGGTTTGATGATGCATCATCAGCGCCTGGTTACGTGGGAGCGGGCTTGCCCCGCGATGCTTTCTGCCTGATTTGACTGCCTGGGAGGCCACCATGCGTTGGGGAACCTATTTTGCCGTGCTGGCGTCGGTGCTCAGTGTCGGGCTCGCGCTCGGCGTGAGCATGCCGCTGGTGTCCTTGCGCCTGGAGGGCTGGGGTTACGGCGGGTTCGCCATCGGTGTGATGGCGGCAATGCCGGCGCTGGGTGTGCTGGTCGGCGCCGCCGTGGCCAGCCGCCTGGCCGGTTGGGTCGGCGTACCGGCCGCCATGCGCCTGTGCCTGTGGGGCGGGGCGCTGTCGATCGGCCTGGTGGCGTTGCTGCCCAGCTACCCGCTGTGGCTGGCGCTGCGCCTGCTGATCGGCATGTCGCTGACCGTGGTGTTCATCCTCGGCGAAAGCTGGATCAACCAGTTGGTGGTTGAGCAATGGCGCGGGCGGCTGGTGGCGCTGTATGGCAGCAGCTACGCCCTGAGCCAGCTGGCCGGGCCGATGGTGCTGGGTTTTCTCGGTTCCAACGATGACTTCGGTTTCTGGGCGGCGACCGGGCTGCTGCTGGTTGCCCCGCTGATCCTCCTGGGCCGTAGCGGCGCACCCAGCACCGAGGCGTGCAGTGTGACCTTCCTCGACCTGTTCGCCTTCTGCCGACGGCTGCCGGTCATTGCCTGGGCTATCGCCCTGTTCGCCGCTTTCGAGGCCATGATCCTCACCCTGCTGCCGGTGTATTGCCTGCAGCAGGGCTTCACCACGGAAGTGGCGCTGTTCATGGTCAGCACCGTGGTGGTGGGTGATGCGGTGTTGCAGCTGCCGATCGGGGCGCTGGCTGATCGCATGTCGCGGCGCACGTTGTTCAGTGGCTGTGCGCTGACCCTGCTGGTCTCGAGCCTGGCCATTCCGCTGATGCTGCACACGCCGCTGATCTGGCCCTTGTGGGTGCTGTTCGGGGCCAGTGCGGGAGGGTTGTTCACCCTGTCGCTGGTCTTGATCGGCGAGCGCTATCGCGATGATGAGCTGGTGCGGGCCAATGCCCACGTGGCGCAGCTGTGGGGTATCGGTTGCCTGATCGGGCCGCTGCTGGCCGGGGCGGGCAGCCAGTGGGTCAGTGGGCATGCGTTGCTGCTGCTGATGGCGGTGGGGGCAGCGGGGTTGGTGGTGCTGACCCAGCGCAAGGATGCCTTCGAGCCAGCCTCTGCCTGATCGATTGCTATCGCGGGGCAAGCCCGCTCCCACGACCTGACCCAGGCTGCAATAGGAACTGCGTGGGAGCGGGCTTGCCCCGCGATAGGCCCTACAGCATCTTCTCCAGCCCCACCGCCTTGCTGATCCAGGCATTGAACCGCCGCCAGAATCCACCCGGCTCGGTCAGCAGCATATGCCGCTGGCCATTGTCCTCGGTGATCCACACCAGCTTCCCGCCCACCAGCTTTGGCTGGTAGCTCAACGCCGGCGCCATGCCTTGTACCGCCAGGTCGCGGGTGTACTCGGCCAACTCCGGGCTGTCCACCAGCACGCCGACCTCGGTGTTCCACAGCACCGAACGCGGGTCGAAGTTGAATGAGCCGATGAACGTCTTGCGCCTGTCGAACACCATCGCCTTGCTGTGCAGGCTCGAGTCGGAGCTGCCGTGCAGGCTCAGGCCGCGCCGGGCACTGCGGTCGCCGGGCTGGCGACGCATCTCGTACAACTGCACGCCATGTTCGAGCAGGGCGCGGCGGTAGGGCGCGTAACCGCCGTGTACCGCCGGCACGTCGGTGGCCTCCAGCGAATTGGTCAGCAGCTTGACCGAGGTGCCGGCGTCCGCATGGCTGGTCAGGTACAAAAGCCCAGGCTCACCCGGCACGAAGTAGGCCGACACCAGGATCAGCTCGTGCCGCACGCTGTTCAGGTCTGGCGCCAGTTGCTGGCTCATCAGCAGTTGTGGGTCGGGTTCGTCATCGGCCAGCACTTTGCTCGGCGCGTCCCACAGCGCCTGGCTGTGCGCCCAGATCAGCTCGTTGCGCCATACGTCCAGACGTGGCTGTGCTTGGTAGGCCATCAACCGGTCGTAAAGGGCTTTGCGCTTGATGCGTGCCTCGGCCAGGGACACCTCAAGGCGCTGGCGGCTGGCACGCAGGTCTTCGGCATCGGGCTGCCACCACAGGTAATCGCCGATCGGCCGGCTCAGGGCGCTGTTCCAGTATTGGTCGAAGCCGTGCCCGAGTTGCTCGGCCACCGGGCCTACCCCCAACAGGTCGATGTCGGTGAAGTTGAGGTTGGGCTCGGCGTCGAAGTATTCGTCGCCCAGGTTGCGCCCGCCGACGATGGCCATGCTGTTGTCCACCAGGAACAGCTTGTTGTGCATGCGTCGGTGCTGGCGTGACAGGTTGAACAGCCGGCCCACGGCGCGGGTCACGCCGGTGCTGCGGCCCAGGTGCAGCGGGTTGAACACGCGGATCTGGATGTTCGGGTGGGCATCCAGGGTGCCCATGATGGTGTCCAGGCCATCGCTGGTGGTGTCGTCCAGCAGGATGCGCACGCGCACGCCGCGGTAGGCGGCGCGCAGCAGTTCGTGCACCAGGGCGCGGGTGCTGAGGCCGTCGTGGACGATGTAGTACTGCAGATCGATGCTGGCCTGGGCGTTGCGGATCAGCTCGGCGCGGGCGCGGAAGGCCTCATTGCTGTTGGGCAGTAGGCGAAAACCCGAACGCCCCTCGTAGGGCGCGGCCTGGCGCTGCACCGAGCGGCCGAACGCCGACTCACTGGCCGGCAGCGCCTGGCTGACATCACGGGGTGTAGCGGTGCTGGCGCAGCCTGACAGGCCGAGCAGCAGCACCAGCAGCAGGGGCAGGGCTGGCTGGCGTCTCAAGGGTGAATGGTCCTGTGCGACAGGGGCTTAAGGGGTTGGACAGTGGCGGGCGGCGCAACGTTACCCGGCAGCCTGTTCGGCCGCCAGTAGACGATGGGCGGTTTCCCCCACCTTGCGCACCGCGGCTTCGATCTGCGGCGTCGGCCGCGCGGCGAAGTTCATGCGCAGGCAATTGCGGTACTTGCCCGAGGCCGAGAAGATGCTGCCCACGGCGATCTGCACGCCCTGCTCCAGTAAAGCCCGGTTCAGGCGCAACGTATCGAAACTTTCCGGTAGCTCCACCCACAGCATGAAGCCGCCTTGGGGCCTGCTGGCGCGGGTGCCCGGCGGGAAATAACGGGTCACCCAGTCGCACATCTGGTCGCGGCCACGCTGGTACTGGCTGCGCATGCGCCGCAGGTGGGGCTGGTAGTGGCCCTCGGCGATGAAGTCGGCAATCGCCAGTTGCGGCTGGCAGGCGGTGCTGCCGGTGCTGATGTACTTCATGTGCAGCACCCGCTCCAGGTAGCGCCCCGGCGCTACCCAGCCGATACGCAGGCCCGGTGCCAGGGTCTTGGAGAACGAACTGCACAGCAGCACCCGGCCATCGTCGTCGAACGACTTGATGGTGGGTGGGCGCGGGTAGGTGTAGGCCAGGTCGCCATACACATCGTCTTCGAGGATCGCCACGTCGTAGCGCTGGGCGAGGGTGAGCAAGGCCTTCTTGCGCGCCTCGGGCATGATGTAGCCCAGCGGGTTGTTGCAGTTGGGGGTGATCTGGATGAGCTTGATCGGCCACTGCTCCAGGGCCAGCTCCAGTGCTTCGAGGCTGATGCCGGTGATCGGGTCGGTGGGGATCTCCAGCGCCTTCATGCCCAGGCCCTTGAGGGTCTGCATGGCGCCGTGGAAGCTCGGCGAGTCGACCGCGACGATGTCCCCGGGTTGGCACACCGCGCGGATGCTGCACGACAGCGCCTCGTGGCAGCCGGTAGTCACCACCAGGTCGGCCGGGCCCAGGCGGCAGCCGGAATCGAGCATCAGCCGGGCGATCTGCTCACGCAGTTGGGCATTGCCGTGGATGTTGTCGTAGTACAGGCCGGGCATGTCCTGGCGCCGGCTGAGCTGCGCCAGGCTGCGCAACAGCGGCTTGAGCGTGGGGCTGTCGACATCCGGCATGCCGCGGCCCAACTGGATCACGTCCGGGCGCGGGGTGGCGCGTATCAGTTCCAGCACCTGTTCCCACTGGGAGATATCCACAGGCCGTTGCGCCGGGCGGCTGATGTCCGGGAGGGCAGGGAGGTTGCGGTCCTCGGCGACGAAGTAGCCGGACTTGGGCCGTGGCGACACCAGGCCGTTGTCCTCCAGCAGGCGATAGGCCTGTTGCACGGTACTCAGGCTGACCCCGTGCTCGGTGCTCAGGGCGCGGACCGAGGGCAGGCGTTGGCCCGGCCGGTACAGGCCCTGCTCGATGCGCGACCCGAGCAGTTCGGCCAGGTTGAGGTAGAGGGTCACGGCATACTCCTGAGTATCTTGTGGGGCGGGACCGATACAGATCGTAGGAAAATACTCCATTCAGCCGGCCTGACGCCAATTCTGTATGGAAATAATAAAACTGTGTTGGATCTGTATTGCTCATGGCCCGCACGCGCATGCTTTCTGCACGCTATGACGTGATCTGGAGGGTGCGGTAATGGGTGGCATGAGCGATGTACGGTTGCAACTGTTGGCCACGGAACTGGAGGCGGGGCAGCGGCCCAGGGTCTACAGCGCTCCGACGGGGCTCGGGCGCTGGGGGCTCATGTTGCATCGCTGGCGCACCCGCAGGGCCTTGCTGCAGCTGGAGGACTACCAACTGCGCGATATCGGGCTGACCTGGGAGCAGGCATGCCGAGAGGCGCGCAAGCCGTTCTGGAAGGACTGAGTGCCGGTTGTGTAGGAGCGGCCTTGTGTCGCGAAAGGGCTGCGCAGCAGCCCCAGGATTTCAGCGTTGACGCGGCAATGGCTGGGGCTGCTTCGCAGCCCTTTCGCGACACAAGGCCGCTCCTACAAAAGAGACCGCGCAGGTTGAAAAGTAAAAGAGGCTGCGCGGGTTGAAAAAGTAATCACACCAGCTCTTTGAGTCGGTACCAAAGCATCCCCAGCGCCAACAGCGGCGAGCGCATCAGCTTGCCGCCGGGGAAGGTCGGGTGCGGCACCTTGGCGAACAGGTCGAAACGCCCGCTCTGCTGGCCGCTGATGGCTTCGCCGAGCAGGCGCCCGGCCAGGTGGGTGGCGTTCACCCCATGCCCGGAGTAGGCCTGGGCGTAATAGACGTTCGGCTGCCCGGCCAGGCGGCCGATCTGCGGCAGGCGGTTGGCGCCGATGCCGATCATCCCGCCCCACTGGTAGTCGATGCGCACGTCGGCCAGTTGCGGGAACACCTTGAGCATCTTCGGCCGCATGTAGGCGGCGATGTCCCGCGGGTCGCGCCCGGAGTAGTGGCAGGCACCGCCGAACAGCAGGCGATGGTCGGCGGACAACCGGTAGTAGTCCAGGGCCACGCGCTGGTCGCACACCGCCATGTTCTGCGGCAGCAACTGGCGTGCACGTTCCTCGCCCAGCGGCTCGGTGGCGATGATGTAGCTACCGGCCGGCAGCACCTTGCCGCCCAGTTCGCGGTTGAGGTCGTTGTGGTAGGCGTTGCAGCACAGCACCAGGGTCTTGGCGCGAACCCGGCCCTGGGCAGTGTGCACTTTCACTTCAGGGCCGTATTCGATGCGGGTGACTTCCGATTGCTCGAACAACTGCACGCCCAGGCGGCTGGCGGCAGCCGCTTCACCGAGCGCCAGGTTGAGCGGGTGCAGGTGCCCTGAGCCCATGTCGATCAGGCCGCCGACATAGCGGTCGGAGCCCACCACCGAATGCATGTCGCCGGGCTGCACCAGGCGCAGTTCATGGCGATAGCCCAGGCTGCGCAGTTCTTCGGCGTCCTCGGCAAAGCCGGCAAGCTCGGCGGGTTTGTTGGCCAGGTCGCAGTAGCCCCAGGTCAGGTCGCAGTCGATGGCGTGGCGCTCGACCCGCTCACGGACGATCTCCACGGCCTCCAGGCCCATCAGGCGCATGCTGCGCACGCCGTCCTCGCCGATCACCGGGAGGAACTGCTCCAGGCCATGGCCGACCCCGCGAATCAGTTGCCCGCCGTTGCGCCCGCTGGCGCCCCAGCCCAGCTTGCGGGCTTCCAGGAGGATCACCGACAGGCCGCGCTCGGCCAGTTCGATGGCAGTGTTCAGGCCCGAATAGCCACCACCGACGATGCACACGTCGGCGCTGTGCTCGCCTTGCAGGAACGCGTGGTCCGGGTGTGGCGCGCTGCTGGCGGCGTAATAGGAGGCGGCGTGCTGCGCGCTATGGATCATCTGTCGATTCCCGGGGCTGAGGCGAAAGGTGGAGGATAGGCAACTGGCCAATCGTGGGGCAAGCCCGCTTCCACGCCGCTATTTAGTCGTGGGAGCGGGCTTGCCCCGCGATTGGGCTTATAATTCAACCTCATTCCTCGCTCTGTCCTCGGTCATGTCCTGCAACCGCCACAAGATTCACTTCCTGCGCGAACTCATTCCCTCGTTCGAGTGCGTACCCGGCTGCCACGATTGCTGCGGCCCGGTTACCACCTCGGCCGAAGAAATGGCCCGCCTGCCGCGCAAGACCCAGGCCGAGCAGGAAGCCGCCCTGGAGCGCCTGGACTGCGTACACCTGGGCCCGAACGGCTGCACCGTCTACGAAGAGCGCCCGATGATCTGCCGCCTGTTCGGCACCACTCCGCGCCTGGCCTGCCCGCGTGGCCGCGGGCCTGAGCAGCCGATCGACCCGGCCGCCGAACAGCTGGTGCACCAGTTCATCGCCACCACCCGGCAAGTGCTGGTCTGAGCACGCGATACCCATTCGAGATTGCCGGGGCCGCTGCGCGCCCCATTCGCGGCACAAGGCCGCTCCTACAAGTGATCGCGGTTTCCTGTAGGAGCGGCCTTGTGCCGCGAATGGGGCGCGAAGCGGCCCCGGCGAGCCGAAGACGAATCAATCCGGGATAGGCAGGCACAGGCTCTCCTTCACTTCTTCCATCACGATGTAGCTCTTCGACTCGCGCACGTGCGGCAGCTTCAGCAGGATGTCGCCCAGCAGCTTGCGGTACGAGGCCATTTCCGAAATGCGCGCCTTCACCAGGTAGTCGAAATCGCCCGACACCAGGTGGCACTCCAACACGTGGGGCAACTTGAGCACGGCGCGGCGGAATTCCTCGAAGGTGTCGCCGGACTTGTAGTCCAGGCTGATCTCGACGAACACCAGCAGGCTGCCCTTGAGGTGCTGCGGATTGAGCCGGGCGTTGTAGCCCATGATGATCCCCTCGCGCTCCAGGCGGCGCACGCGCTCGGTGCAGGGGGTGGTCGACAGCCCGACTTTCTCGCCCAGTTCGGTGAACGAGATGCGGCCGTCATTCTGCAGGATGCGCAGGATATTGCGGTCGATCTTGTCCAGTTCACGCTTGCTCTGGTGCTGGGTTCTCATAGGGGATGCCCCTCCGTCAAAGGCGATTTTGCCGAGAATTCTCGCCAAATATAGGCGTTTATATAGTGAATTGCACTGGGCTGTCCTTCATACAATGCGCGCATCCATGCCATATCAACAAAAGACTGCGGCGAGCCGCGTGCGAGGGATGAACAATGCGAGTACTGGTACTAGGTAGCGGTGTGATCGGAACCGCCAGTGCCTACTATCTGGCCCGGCAAGGTTTCGAAGTCACGGTGGTCGACCGCCAGCCGGCGGTGGCCATGGAAACCAGCTTCGCCAACGCAGGCCAGATCTCGCCCGGCTATGCCTCGCCGTGGGCCGCGCCAGGCGTGCCGCTCAAGGCCATCAAGTGGCTGCTGGAGCGCCACGCCCCACTGGCCATCAAGCTCACCGGCGACGTCGACCAGTACCTGTGGATGGCGCAGATGCTGCGCAACTGCACCGCCAGCCGCTACGCGGTGAACAAGGAGCGCATGGTGCGCCTGTCCGAGTACAGCCGCGACTGCCTCGACGAGCTGCGCGCCGAAACCGGCATCGCTTACGAGAACCGCAGCCTGGGCACCACCCAGCTGTTCCGCACCCAGGCCCAGGTGGATGCCGCGGCCAAGGACATCGCCGTGCTGGAGCAGTCCGGCGTGCCTTACGAGCTGCTCGACCGCGACGGCATCGCCCGCGTCGAGCCGGCCCTGGCCGGCGTGAAGGATATCCTCGCTGGCGCCCTGCGCCTGCCCAACGACCAGACCGGCGACTGCCAGCTGTTCACCACCAAGCTGGCCGACATGGCCGTCAAGCTGGGCGTCGAGTTCCGCTTCGGCCAGGACATCCAACGCCTGGACTTCGCCGGTGACCGCATCAACGGCGTGTGGATCGACGGCAAGCTGGAAACCGCCGACCGCTACGTGCTGGCCCTGGGCAGCTACTCGCCGCAACTGCTCAAGCCGCTGGGCATCAAGGCCCCGGTTTACCCGCTCAAGGGCTACTCGCTGACCGTGCCGATCACCGATGGTGACATGGCGCCGACCTCGACCATCCTCGACGAAACCTACAAGGTGGCGATCACCCGTTTCGACAACCGCATTCGTGTTGGCGGCATGGCTGAGATCGCCGGTTTTGACCTGTCGCTGAACCCGCGTCGACGCGAAACGCTGGAGATGATCGTCAACGACCTTTATCCTCGCGGCGGCGACCTGAGCCAGGCGAGCTTCTGGACCGGCCTGCGCCCGGCCACCCCGGACGGCACGCCGATCGTCGGTGCCACCAAGTTCCGTAACCTGTTCCTCAACACCGGTCACGGTACCCTGGGCTGGACCATGGCGTGCGGTTCCGGCCGCCTGCTGGCCGACCTGATTGCCCGCAAGAAGCCGCAGATCAGCGCCGAAGGCCTGGACATCTCGCGCTACGGCAACAGCCGCGAAGCTGCCAGCCAGGGCCAGCCGGCGCCGGCGCACCAGTAAGCGGGCGCCTGTACCGGCCTCTTCGCGGCTAAAGCCGCTCCCACAGAGAGCGCGATTTCTGTGGGAGCGGCTTCAGCCGCGAAGGGGCAAACACTGATCGACCTGTTCCCTCACCCCGGCGCGGTGGGTACCTACCCCCATCTGCCGCGCCGGGGATTTCTACATAACCAGAACTGCCAGAAGGCTGCCGCCATGCGTCCCGCCCGTGCCCTGATCGACCTCCAAGCCCTCCGTCACAACTACCGCCTGGCCCGTGAGCTGACCGGTGCCAAGGCCCTGGCCGTGGTCAAGGCCGACGCCTACGGCCATGGCGCGGTGCGTTGCGCCCTGGCCCTGGAAACCGAGGCCGACGGTTTTGCCGTGGCCTGTATCGAGGAAGCCCTGGAGCTGCGCGCGGCCGGCATCAAGGCGCCGGTGCTGCTGCTCGAAGGGTTCTTCGAGGCCAGCGAGCTGGCACTGATCGCCGAGCACGACCTGTGGTGCGTGGTGCATTCGCTGTGGCAACTCGAAGCGCTGGAACAGACCCAGGTGCACAAGCCGCTGACCATCTGGCTGAAGATGGACACCGGCATGCACCGCGTCGGCGTGCATCCCAAGGACTACCACAACGCCTACCAGCGCCTGCTGGCCAGCGGCAAGGTGTCGCGCATCGTGCTGATGAGCCACTTCGCCCGTGCCGACGAACTCGACGCCACGGCCACCGAGCAGCAGGTGGCGGTGTTCGAAGCTGCCCGCCAGGGCCTCAGCGCCGAGTGCAGCCTGCGCAACTCGCCGGCAGTGCTGGGCTGGCCGAGCATCAAGAGCGACTGGGTACGGCCGGGCATCATGCTGTATGGCGCCACTCCGTTCGAGGTTGAGCAGGCCCAGGCCGCCCGCCTGCAACCGGTGATGACCCTGCAATCGCGGGTGATCAGCGTGCGCGAACTGCCGGCCGGTGAGCCGGTGGGCTATGGCGCCAAATTCGTCAGCCCTCGCCCGACCCGGGTCGGCGTAGTCGCCATGGGCTATGCCGACGGCTATCCGCGCCAGGCACCCACCGGCACGCCCGTGGTGGTCGCCGGCAAGCGCGCCCAGCTGATCGGCCGGGTGTCGATGGACATGCTCTGCATCGACCTCACCGAGGTGCCCGAGGCCACCGTCGGCAGCCCGGTCGAGCTGTGGGGCAAGCAGGTGCTGGCCAGTGACGTGGCGCTGCAGGCCGGTACCATCCCGTACCAGATCTTCTGCAATCTCAAGCGCGTGCCGCGGGACTATATCGGCGAATAAGGCGCCGAAGCGGACAGGCTGCGGGGCGGTGTGTTGTAAATACTGAACGGCATTGCCATCATATCGTTCACACATCCCCCACCTGACCCCTTCCTGGAGGCCCACGCTTTGGACGTCGGTGAACGACTGCAAGCCATCCGCAAGCTCAAGGGCCTGTCCCAGCGCGAACTCGCCAAACGCGCCGGGGTGACCAACAGCACCATCTCGATGATCGAGAAGAACAGTGTGAGCCCCTCCATCAGCTCCCTGCGCAAGGTGCTCAGTGGTATCCCCATGTCCATGGTCGAGTTCTTTTCGGTCGAACTGGCACCGGAAAGCCCGACGCAGATCGTCTACAAGGCCCACGAGCTGATCGACATCTCCGACGGCGCGGTGACCATGAAGCTGGTCGGCAAGTCGCACCCCAACCGTGCCATCGCCTTCCTCAACGAGGTCTACCCGCCCGGCGCCGATACCGGCGAAGAGATGCTCACCCATGACGGCGAAGAGACCGGGATCCTCCTTGAAGGCCGCCTGGAGCTGGTGGTCGGCACCGAGATCTTCATCCTCGAAGCCGGCGACAGCTACTACTTCGAAAGCACCCGCCCGCACCGTTTTCGCAACCCGTTCGCAGAGCCTGCCCGGTTGATCAGCGCGGCCACCCCGTCGAACTTTTGATCCAGCGCAGTGCATTGATTCGCCAATACCCTTTCCCCGAGTGTGGTCGTTCCACGCTTTCAGGAGTGCCGCTATACTTTTCAACGCTCGCTATTCCGTGGCCGCGAGCGTGATTAGCCACCATGAGGGTGTACGTGTGAACCAAATCAAGAAGATGCTGGCCGTACCAGCAGCCGTATTCGCCCTTTGGGCAATGAGCGCAACCGCTGCGACCAACGACGAGATCGCCAAGCGCCTGGCGCCGGTTGGGCAAGTCTGCGTCCAGGGCCAGGAATGCAAGGGCATGGAAGTGGTCGCCAGCGCTGGCGGCGGCGGTGCCAAGACGCCGGACGACATCATCGCCAAGCACTGCAATGCCTGCCATGGCAGCGGCCTTTTGGGTGCGCCGAAGATCGGCGACACCGCGGCCTGGAAAGAACGCGCCGACCACCAGGGTGGCCTCGACGGCATCCTGGCCAAGGCCATTACCGGGATCAACGCCATGCCACCGAAGGGCACCTGCGCGGATTGCTCGGATGATGACCTCAAAGGTGCGATCAAGAAGATGTCCGGGCTGTAGGCCTGACTGATCTGTGTAACCCCCGCCGCCGTGGGGGGGTTTTTTTTTGGTGTGTTCGGCCCCGACCTCTGCGGGGTCAACCCCGCACCCCCTGGTTGCGCGGTGGTCGTGGGGGCGGGGTTTACCCCGCGAAGAGGTCGGTGCAGGCAACCAATGGTCTAAGGTTCATGTCCAACCCCTGAACCCGAAGATCTCGCTGGAGGCCCCGATGCAGCGCTGTCCCATCGACCAGGCAGTGGACGAGGTCCTGAGGCGCCTGCCCATTCACATCCACATGGGCCTGCCCCTGGGCCTTGGCAAACCCAACGCCTTCGTCAACGCGCTGTACGCCCGCATCCGCGAGTTGCCCCAGCGCCGCCTGACCATCTACACCGCCCTGTCCCTCGGCCGCCCACCCCTGGGCGATGGCCTGCAACGGCGCTTCCTCGAACCCTTCGTCGAGCGCGTGTTCGCCGACTACGAAGAGCTCACCTACGTCGCCGACCTGCGCGCCGACAGCCTCCCGCCGAACATCCGCGTCGAGCAGTTCTTCATGCAGCCGGGCAGCCTGCTGCACAGCGTCTCGGCACAGCAGGACTACGTCAGCAGCAACTACAGCCACGCCGCCCGTGACATCAACGCCAAGGGCCTGAACCTGGTTGCGCAACTCGTGGCCGCCACGCCCGAACGCCCGGATCACCTCAGCCTGGCCTGCAATCCCGACATCACCCTCGACCTGCTGCCGATGATCGAAAAGCGCCGCGCGGCCGGCGAAACCATCCTGCTGCTCGGCCAGGTGCACAGCGAACTGCCCTACATGCCCGGCGACTCGGAGCTGGCCATCAGCGACTTCGACCTGCTGATCGACGAACCCGAGCAACGCCGGCTGTTCTCCACGCCGAACATGCCGGTGTCCACCCAGGACCACTGCATCGGCCTGCACGCCAGCAGCCTGGTGCGCGACGGTGGCACCCTGCAGATCGGCATCGGCGCCATGGGCGATGCCGTGGCGGCCGCCTTGCTGGCGCGCCAGGGTGACAACGACGGTTACCGGGCCCTGCTCGAGGCGTTGGATATCGGCCCGTGGCAGGTACTGATCGAACGGGAAGGGGGCCTGGATAGCTTCGCCCAGGGCCTGTACGGCTGCAGCGAGATGTTCGTCAACGGCCTGCTGGCCCTTGCCGAGGCCGGTGTGGTGCGCCGCCCGGCGGACGAGCAGGGCGTGCTGGTGCATGGCGGTTTCTTCCTCGGCCCGCAGGCGTTCTACCAGCGCCTGCGCGAGATGCCGTTGGCGCAGCGCGCGCAGTTCGCCATGACCCGCATCAGCTTCATCAACGAGCTCTACGGCCAGGAAGACCTGAAGCGCCGCCAGCGTCGCGACGCACGCTTCATCAACACCGCGTTCGGCATGACCCTGCTCGGCGCCGGTGTGGCCGACCAGTTGGAGGATGGCCGGGTGCTCAGCGGTGTGGGCGGGCAGTACAACTTCGTCGCCCAGGGCCATGCGCTGCAGGGCGGGCGCTCGATCCTGCTGCTGCGCAGCTGGCGCGAGGCGGGTGGGGAGGTCAGCTCCAACCTGTACTGGACCTACGGCCACTGCACGATTCCCCGGCACCTGCGCGATATCGTGATCACTGAATACGGCATCGCCGACCTGCGCGGGCAAACCGACAGCGAGGTGACTGCGCGGTTGCTGGCGATCAGTGATTCACGCTTCCAGGCTGAGCTGATGGCGCAGGCCAAGGCGGCGGGCAAGCTGGCAAAGGGCTTCGAGCTCGACCAGCGCTACCGCGACAACACCCCCGAGCGCCTGGAGGCGATCCGTGCGCGGCATGGGCGGTTGTTCCCGGAGTACCCGCTGGGCAGCGACTTCACGGCCCAGGAGCGCGACCTGCTGCGGGCGCTGAACTGGTTGAAGAGCAAGTTCAAGCTGAGCGAGGTGCTGGAGCTGGGCAAGGCGGCACTGGATGCGCCAGGGCCCGAGGGGTATGAGGCGCACCTGGTGCGCATGCAACTGGATCAGCCGAAGGGGCTGAAGGAAGAGCTGTACCAGCGGTTGTTGCTGGCGGGGTTGGCGGCGACTCGATGATGCCGGGCTGCACGGAACCCTGTGGGAGCGGGTTTACCCGCGAATGCGATGGTGGATCCGACATCGTATTCGCGGGTAAACCCGCTCCCACAGGATAGGTGTGTGGCCTTACTCGATGAACGAAACCACACCGCCTTCCAGCGACTTAACCCGCGCCAGCGATTCAACGCGGTAGCCCTGGCTGTCCAGCTCGGCACGGCCGCCCTGGAACGACTTCTCGATGACGATGCCAAGGCCGGCCACGGTGGCGCCGGCCTGCTTGATGATCGAGATCAGCGCCTGGGACGCCTTGCCGTTGGCCAGGAAGTCGTCGATCACCAGCACGCGGTCGCTGCTGTTGAGGTGACGCGGCGAGACAGCCACGGTGTTCTCGGTCTGCTTGGTGAAGGAGTACACCGAGGCGGTCAGCAGGTTCTCGGTCAGGGTCAGCGACTGGTGCTTGCGGGCGAAGATCACCGGCACGCCGAGCTTCAGGCCGGTCATCACCGCCGGGGCGATGCCGCTGGCTTCGATGGTGACGATCTTGGTCACGCCCGAGTCGGCGAACAGGCGGGCGAACTCGTCACCGATCAGCTGCATCAGCGCCGGGTCGATCTGGTGGTTGAGAAACGCGTCGACTTTGAGAACCTGATCGGAAAGCACGATGCCTTCTTCGCGAATCTTCTGATGCAGTGCTTCCACTTTGTTTTCCTCGATGTAGCAAAGGTGGCCGCAAATAGCGGCAAAGTTAAAGAGTAATGGTTGATCAGCGTTTGAGCATGGCCCGGATATCGGCCAGCGCGTTGTTGCCCCGCGCGGCTTTGACTTCGACCGGCGCATCGTCCAGGCCTTCCCAGGCCAGGTCGTCCGGCGGCAGTTCATCGAGGAACCGGCTCGGCGTGCAGTCGATGATTTCGCCGTACTGCTTGCGCTTGGCGGCGAAGGTGAAGGCCAGGGTCTGGCGCGCGCGGGTGATGCCCACGTAGGCCAGGCGGCGTTCTTCTTCGATGGTGTCGGCCTCGATGCTCGAGCGGTGGGGGAGGATCTCCTCCTCCATGCCCATGATGAACACGTAGGGGAATTCCAGGCCCTTGGAGGCATGCAGGGTCATCATCTGCACGCCCTCGGCGTTCTCTTCCTCTTCCTGCTGGCGCTCGAGCATGTCGCGCAGCACCAGCTTGCCGATGGCGTCCTCGATGGTCATGTCACCCTCTTCGTCCTTCTCGAGGGTGTTCTTCAGCGCTTCGACCAGGAACCAGACGTTGCTGATGCGGAACTCCGCTGCCTTGTCGCTGGCGGTCTGCTGGCGAATCCAGTTCTCGTAGTCGATGTCGCGGATCATCTCGTGCAGCGCGGCAATCGGGTCTTCCAGCGCCACCTTGTGGCGCACCCCGTCGAGCCAGTGCTTGAAGCGCTGCAGGCGCTCGGTATAGCGCGCATCCAGGTGCTCGCCCAGGCCCAGCTCCTCGCTGGCGGCGTACATCGACACGCCGCGCTCGGTGGCGTAGTTGCCGAGTTTTTCCAGGGTGGTCGAGCCGATCTCGCGGCGCGGCACGTTGATCACCCGCAGGTAGGCGTTGTCATCGTCCGGGTTCACCAGCAGGCGCAGGTAGGCCATCAGGTCCTTGACCTCCTGGCGGCCGAAGAAGCTGTTGCCGCCGGACAGGCGATACGGCACCTGGTGGTGCTGCAGCTTCAGTTCGATCAGCTTGGCCTGGTAGTTGCCGCGGTAGAGGATGGCGAAGTCGCTGTACGGGCGGTTGGTGCGCAGGTGCAGGGTGAGGATTTCCATGGCCACGCGTTCGGCCTCGGCTTCCTCGTTCTTGCAGCGGATCACGCGGATCTCGTCGCCCACGCCCATCTCGCTCCACAGCTGTTTCTCGAACGCATGGGGGTTGTTGGCGATCAGCACGTTGGCGCAGCGCAGGATGCGGCTGGTGGAGCGGTAGTTCTGCTCGAGCATGACAATCTTCAGGGAGGGGTAGTCCTCCTTGAGCAGCATCAGGTTCTCCGGCCGCGCGCCACGCCAGGCATAGATCGACTGGTCATCGTCGCCCACCACGGTGAATTGGTTGCGCATGCCGATCAGCATTTTCACCAGCAGGTACTGGCTGGCGTTGGTGTCCTGGTATTCGTCCACCAGCAGGTAGCGCACGCGGTTCTGCCAGCGTTCGAGCACTTCGGGGTGCTCCTGGAACAGCTTGACCGGTTGCAGGATCAGGTCGTCGAAGTCCACCGCGTTGAACGCCTTGAGCGTGCGCTGGTAGTGGGTGTAGACGATGGCGGCGGTCTGCTCGCGCGGGTTGCGCGCCTTTTCCAGCGCCTCGGGCGGCAGGATCAGGTCGTTCTTCCAGGCACCGATCATGTTCTTGATCTCGTCGATGCCGTCGTCGCCGGAGTATTCCTTCTGCATGATGTCTGACAGCAACGCCTTGATGTCGGACTCGTCGAAGATCGAGAACCCCGGCTTGTAGCCCAGGCGTTCGTGCTCCTTGCGGATGATGTTCAGGCCCAGGTTGTGGAAGGTGCACACCGTAAGCCCTCGGCCTTCCCCCGGACGCAGCAGGGTGCCGACACGTTCCTTCATCTCGCGGGCGGCCTTGTTGGTAAAGGTCATCGCCACGATGTACTGGGCACGGATGCCGCAGTTCTGGATGAGGTGGGCAATCTTGCGCGTGATCACGCTGGTCTTGCCGGAGCCTGCACCAGCGAGCACCAAAAGAGGGCCGCCAACGTAGTCTCGGGCTTCCTGTTGCCGGGGATTGAGTCGGGACATGCTAGAAACCGGGGGTCGCCAGAAAATAGCCGCGCATTCTAACAGGCATCCAGGGTTTGTGGCGCGACCGTCTGACGTGTGAGTCAACCTTTTACCGCCCGCCGGGCGGGGTTTTTCACGGCTTGGCAGGGCGATACTGCCAACCGCCATGTAAATCCCCGAAATCCTGTTTGCCGGTTGCGCGGGTTTCGCGCAGGATGCACGTCAAAATGCGACGGGGCGCTGGTCAAGGACGGCCATGACTAAAAGTGAAAATCATTTTCATTCGTTGCGGTAGGATACACCGCCCCCGCCGTTCCACCGTCCACGCCTAAGGAGCCCGCTTGTCCACGCCCGCCGAACCCCTGCGTTTGCTGCTGTTGGCCGATGAGCCGGAATGGGCCGCACGCTTGCGCGAATGCCTGCAGCCTCTGGGTGGGAGTGCGGTGCTGCTGACCGCGCCGAACTGGGCAGCGGTCGACAGCCTGTTCGCCAACGACCGCCAGGCCGTGGTGCTGGCCACCCCCGAGCTGCAGCCAGCCCCGGGGCGCTGCGAGCTGCCGACCATCTTGCTGCTCGAGCAGGAGCCTGCGGCTACACCGGTGGGCGTCAGCGACTGGCTGGTGCTGGCGCAACTGGGCACCGACACCCTGCGTCGTTCCCTGCGCCATGTGCGCGAGCGCGGCGTACTGGTCGCCACCCTGCAACGTCTGGCCGAGCAGGATCCGCTGACCGGCATTGCCAACCGCCAGGGCTTCCAGGCCTTGCTGACCACGCGCCTGGCCGAAAACGAAGGCCGCGGCCTGGCCCTGGGCCACCTCGACCTCGACAACTTCCGTCACGTCAACGATGCCCTGGGCCACCAGGGCGGCGATCGCCTGATCCTGCAGGTGGTGGCACGGCTCAAGAGCCAGCTCGAAGCCACCGACCAGCTGGCGCGCCTGGGCAGTGACGAGTTCGCCCTGCTGATCGACACCCGGCGTGACGCCAACCGCGCCGAATGGATCGCCGAACGTATCACCGAGGCGCTGACCGAACCCTACTGGATCGACGGCGAAAGCCTGCTGCTCGGCTGCAGCCTGGGCATTGCCCACGCCCGCGCCCAGGCCGGCGCCGACCCGCTGATGTGGCATGCGCACATCGCCATGCGCCAGGCCAAGGGCAGCCAGGGTTGCACCTTCCATGTGTTCAACGAGCGCATCAACCGCAACGCCCGCAGCCTCGCCGACCTGGAAAGCGAGCTGCGCCGCGCCCTGCGCCGCGACGAGCTGGAGCTGCACTACCAGCCACGGCTGAACCTCACCGACGGCCGTATCGTCGGCCTCGAGGCCCTGGTGCGCTGGAACCACCCGGAGCGCGGCCTGCTGCCGCCCAGCGAGTTCGTGCCGCTGGCCGAGCAGAGCGGGCTGATCGTGCCGCTGGGCTACTGGGTGATATCCCGTGCCCTGAGCGATATGCAGGCCTTGCGCGAACGCGGCCTGGCGCCGTTGCACATGGCGGTCAACCTGAGCTTCCGTCAGTTCCAGGACAGCCAGTTGCTGGCCACCCTGAGCCGGCTGATCGTCGAGCATGGCGTCGATGCGCGCTGGCTGGAGTTCGAGTTGACCGAAACGGCGGTGATGCGCCGCAATGAGCTGGTGCGCCAGACCATGGATGCCCTCGGGCGCCTCGGTGTACGTTTCTCGCTGGATGACTTCGGCACGGGCTTCTCCTCGTTCGTGCACCTCAACAGCCTGCCGATCACCCTGCTCAAGGTCGACCGCAGTTTCGTCGGCGGCATGGAGCAGCGCGAAGAGAACCGCAAGCTGGTGCACGCGATGATCAACCTGGCGCACAACCTCAACCTGGAGGTGGTGGCCGAAGGGGTCGAGAGCGAGGAGCAGATGGCATTGCTGCGCGAGTTCGGCTGTGACCAGGTGCAAGGCTTCCTGGTCAGCCGGCCGCTGCCGGTGGCGGAGTTGATCGAGTACCTGTTGCAGGCCTCTGAGCCTAAATTGGCGGAAGTCCTCTAGGGCCTCATCGCTGGCAAGCCAGCTCCCACCCTGACCGCGCCGGCCTCAAGCCCGGCGCGATCCCTGTGGGAGCCGGCTTGCCGGCGATGGGGCGCAAAGCGGCCCCAAGTTCACACAGGCACTGCCGCCTTCGCCCCAACCCCCGCCTTGCCAATCATCCGCTTCATCCGCCATTCGAAGGCAAAGGTCAGCGCCACCGAAGCACACGCCAGCCCCAAAGCCAGCCCCCACCAGATCCCCGGCGCCCCACCGCCGAGGGTGAAGGCGAACACCCAGGCACTCGGCGCGCCCACCAGCCAGTAGCACACCGCGCCGATCAGGAAGGTGGTGCGGGCATCCTTCAAGCCACGGATCGAGCCCATGGCGATGGTCTGCACGCCGTCGAACAGCTCGAACCAGGCCGCCACCATCACCAGTTGCACCGCCAGCTGGAAGATCGGCGCAAAGGCCGGGTCGTCACGGTTCACCAGCAAGCCCACCAGGTTGTCCGGCAGCAACAGGAACAGCGCGGCAAAGCCAAGCATCAGCGTGGCACCGAAACCGATCCCGACCCGCCCGGCGCTGCGCGCCGCCAGCAAGTCGCCGGCGCCGTAGTACAGGCCCACGCGCATGGTCACCGCATACGAAAGCCCGGTCGGCACCATGAACGCGGTCGAGACGATCTGCAGGGCGATCTGGTGCGCCGCAAGCTCCGTGCTGCCAAGCACGCCCATGCACAGCGCGGCGAAGGCGAACAGCCCGACCTCGACCATGTAGGTACCGCCGATCGGCAGGCCCAGGCGCCACAGCTCGCGCAGCGCCGGCAGCGAAGGGCGCATCAGGCCCTTGCGCAGCGGGTAGGCGGCATAGGCCTTGTGCCAGCGGATGTACAGCGCCAAGGCGATGGCCATGCCCATCGATACCACCGCGGTGACCAGGCCGATGCCCATCAGGCCCAACTTGGGCAGGCCGAACATGCCCTCGATCAGCGCATGGTTGAGCAGGTAGTTGAGCACCGTGCCCACCAGGCTGATGACCATCACCGGCGTGGAGCGCCCCAGCGCACTGGTGAAGCCGCGCAGGGCCATGAACGTCAGGTAGCCGGGCAGGGCCAGCGGCAGCAGGGTGAGGAACTGCATGGCCGCGTCGACGTTCTCCGGCTGCTGGCCGAACAGCAGCAGCGCCGGCTTGAGGTTCCACAGCACCAGCGCCGCCGCCAGCGCCAGGCCCCAGGCCAGCCACAGGCCGCTCTGGGCCAGGCGAGTGGCGCCTTCGATGTCGTTGGCGCCCTTGCGGATCGCCACCAGTGTGCCGACCGCGGCGATTATCCCCAGGCAGAAGATCGATACGAACGAATAGCTCGCAGCCCCCAGCCCGCCACCAGCCAGCGCCTGCGGGCTGATGCGGGCCATCATCAGGGTGTCGGTGAGCACCATCAGCATGTGCGCCAACTGCGAGGCGATCAGCGGCCCGGCCAGGCGCAGCAAAGCCTTGAGTTCGGTGGTGGGCGCGACGTGCATGGGCTTGTCCTTGTGGGTGGGGCAATGAGCGAGCGGTCGATTCTGAGGCTTCGGTCAGCTTTGCACAAAAGGATAAATGCGATCACTGCCATGAGTCTGACTCATGCATGTATGATCCAGTGCACTGCCTCCACAGCCCCGCATGCCAGGTACGCCATGTCCCGCCAGCTCCCCCCGCTGTATGCGCTGCGCGCATTTGAAGCCGCCGCGCGGCTGAGCTCCTTCACCCGCGCCGGTGTCGAACTGTCGATCACCCAGAGCGCGGTCAGCCGGCATATCCGCACGCTGGAAGAGCACTTCGCCTGCCGCCTGTTCGTGCGCAGCGGCCGCAGCCTGCAACTGACCGAGGCCGCGCGGGTGCTGCTGCCCGGCGTGCGCGACGGCTTCGCCGCGCTGGAGCGAGCCTGCGAGACCTTGCGCGGCGAAGACGACATCCTGCGCATGAAGGCGCCGTCCACCCTGACCATGCGCTGGCTGCTGGCGCGCCTGAGCCGCTTTCGCCACCTGCAGCCGGGCAACGAAGTGCAACTGACCAGCGCCTGGATGGACGTCGACCATGTGGATTTCAACCAGGAACCGTTCGACTGTGCGGTGCTGCTCAGCGACGGCAACTTCCCGGCCGACTGGGAGGTCCGCCGGCTGTTCAGCGAGCTGCTGATCCCGGTGGGGGCGCCGGACCTGCTCGACGATGCGCCCTGGGATGAGCGGCGGCTGGCCGGCATCGAACTGCTGCACCCCACCCCCGACAAACGTGATTGGCGCGCCTGGCTGGCGCGCATGGGGCTCACCGACAAGGTGTCGCTCAAGGGTGGGCAGGTGTTCGACACCCTGGAGCTGGGCATGATCGCGGCTGCCCGTGGGTACGGGATCTCCATGGGCGACCTGCTGATGGTGGCCGAGGATGTGGCCCAGCGGCGCCTGAGCCTGCCCTGGCCGACGGCGGTGGCCAGCGGGCTGGATTATTACCTGGTGTGGCCGCGTACTCGGCCGGGCGGGGAGCGTTTGCGGCGGTTGAGTACGTTCCTGCAGGAAGAAGCGGCTGCGATGGATTTGCCGGATGTTCACATCCTCTCGACGACCTGAGTGCCTAGGCCGGCCCTCTTCGCGGGTAAACCCGCTCCCACAGGAATAGGCGAAAGCCCTGTGGG
>NZ_JBDJLM010000072.1:0-25306 GCF_039673365.1 Pseudomonas sp. TWI923
CCGCTTAACTCGCTGCGATCTCTCGTAGCGGGAGGCGAATCATACAGCGTTACAACCTGCTGTCAACCACCTTTTTTCACCGCTGCCGATCGTGAGACCGAAACGCTTCCGGAGCTTTCGATTCGCTTAACTCATTGAATTTCAAGGAGTTTTGCGTTCCGTTGTCGCTGGAAGTGGGGCGCATTATAAGGGGATCTGAAACCCCGTCAACCTTTAATTTCAAGAAAGCTTCATTTGCCTCAAAAACAAAGCGGGGAGGCCTGTCGGCCTCCCCGCTCTCTACATAGCTACAGCGTCAGAGTACGCCAGCAGTGCGCAGCTCGTGCACCGCCATCGCATCCAGCCCCAGCACATCACGCAGCACTGCCTCGGTATGCTCCCCCAGCAGAGGAGGTGCCTGCCGGTACTCCACCGGTGTCTCCGACAATCTGATCGGGCTGGCCACCTGCGGCACGTTCCCCGCCAACGGATGCGGGATGTTCACCGCCAGCCCGCGAGCCAATACCTGCGGATCCTGGAACATCTGCGCCAGGTCGTTAATGGGACCACAAGGCACACCAGCCTTCTCCAGCTCACTCACCCATTCAGCCGTGGTCTTGAACACCGTGGCCTGGCGAATCAGCGGAATCAACTCGGCCCGATTCGCCACACGCTGCTTGTTGGTAGCGAACCTCGGATCATCCGCCCACTGCGGCTGCCCAGCCACCTCGGCAAACTTGCGGAACTGCCCATCATTACCCACGGTAAGAATGAAATTGCCATCCGCCGTCGGGAAATCCTGGTAGGGCACGATATTGGGATGCGCATTACCCAACCGCCGCGGAGCGTTTCCTGTGGTGAGGTAGTTCATCGCCTGGTTGGCCAGGCAAGCCACCTGGACATCCAGCAAGGCCATATCGATATGCTGACCAACCCCAGCCTGGTCCCTGTGGGCGAGGGCAGCCAAGATCGCCACCGTCGAATACAGGCCAGTAAGGATGTCGGTCAAGGCCACGCCAACCTTCATCGGCCCGGCACCTTCCTCACCTTCCGGCCGCCCGGTCAGGCTCATCAGCCCGCCCAAGCCCTGGATCATGAAGTCGTAGCCGGCACGCTTGGCATACGGCCCGGTCTGGCCGAAGCCTGTGATCGAGCAATAGATAAGCTTCGGGTTGATCGCCTTCAGGCTCTGGTAATCCAGACCATAGGCCGCCAGCCCGCCGACCTTGAAGTTCTCGATGACGATGTCCGACTTGGCCGCCAGCTCGCGCACCAGGCGCTGGCCTTCAGGCTGAGTGAAGTCGATGGTCACCGAGCGCTTGTTGCGGTTGGCCGACAGATAGTAGGCCGCCTCACTAGTGTTCTCGCCACGCGAGTCCTTGAGGAAGGGCGGCCCCCAGGCACGGGTATCGTCACCCGAGCCCGGGCGCTCGACCTTGATCACATCGGCACCAAGGTCGGCGAGGATCTGGCCGGACCATGGGCCGGCGAGCACCCGAGAAAGGTCCAGCACCCGCAGATGTGAAAGCGCACCCATGGCCTGGCTCCTCTATTAGTAGAACGCCTGGATACCGGTTTGCGCACGCCCGAGGATCAGCGCATGCACGTCGTGGGTACCTTCATAGGTGTTGACCACCTCAAGGTTGACCAGGTGGCGGGCCACGCCGAACTCGTCGGAGATACCGTTGCCGCCCAGCATGTCACGCGCCATGCGGGCGATATCCAGGGCCTTGCCGCAGGAGTTGCGCTTCATGATCGAAGTGATTTCCACCGCAGCGGTGCCTTGGTCCTTCATCTGCCCCAGACGCAGGCAACCTTGCAGGGCCAGGGTGATTTCGGTCTGCATATCGGCCAGTTTTTTCTGGATCAACTGGTTGGCGGCGAGCGGGCGACCGAACTGCTGGCGGTCCAGGGTGTACTGGCGCGCGGTGTGCCAGCAGGCCTCGGCGGCGCCCAACGCACCCCACGAAATGCCGTAACGGGCCGAGTTCAAGCAGGTGAACGGCCCCTTCAGGCCGCGCACATCCGGGAAGATGTTCTCTTCCGGGACGAACACGTTGTCCATGACGATCTCGCCGGTGATCGAAGCGCGCAGGCCAACCTTGCCGTGGATAGCCGGGGCACTGAGGCCTTGCCAGCCTTTCTCCAGAACAAAGCCGCGAATGTCGCCGGCATCATCCTTGGCCCAGACCACGAACACATCGGCGATCGGGCTGTTGGTAATCCACATCTTGCTGCCGGTCAGGCGATAGCCGCCGTCGACCTTGCGCGCCCGAGTGATCATCGACCCCGGGTCGGAGCCATGATTGGGTTCGGTCAGGCCGAAGCAACCAATCCACTCACCGCTGGCCAGCTTGGGCAGGTACTTCTGCTTCTGCGCTTCGGTACCGAATTCGTTGATCGGCACCATGACCAGCGACGACTGCACGCTCATCATCGAGCGGTAACCAGAGTCGATGCGCTCCACTTCACGGGCAATCAGGCCGTAGCACACGTAGTTGAGGCCGCTGCCACCGTACTGTTCAGGGATGGTCGCGCCCAGCAGGCCGACTTCACCCATCTCGCGGAAGATCGCCGGGTCGGTCTGTTCGTGACGGAAGGCTTCCAGCACACGCGGCGCCAACTTGTCCTGGGCGAACTGGAAGGCGCTGTCACGCACCATGCGCTCTTCTTCAGTGAGCTGCTGATCCAGCAGCAGCGGGTCGATCCAGTTGAAGCTTGCTTTACCGGCCATGTGCGTGTTCCTCGAAACAAAGATGGGAGCGGATTCTTGCGTTGGATTGATCCTAGGCTTGATCGGCTGTCGGGACAAACGAGGATTGCGCACGCTTTAGTGATATTTTCTCACTCCGTGATCGGCAAAACACCGTACTGACGAGCATACAAGTGAGGTTGATGTACATGCGCCGCAAGATCCCCAGCACCACCGCCCTGGTCTGCTTCGAGGCGGCCGCGCGTCACGAGAGCTTTACCAAGGCCGGCCACGAACTGGCCCTGACCCAGGGCGCCGTCTGTCGGCAGATCGGGGGGCTGGAGGCGTTTCTCAACGTCGAATTGTTCCGCCGCTCGCGCCGGGGCGTGAAGCTCACCGAGGCAGGCTTGTCCTATAGCCGCCAGGTGGCCAGCCAACTGGACGCCGTAGAGCGCGACACCCTGTCGGTCATGCGCCAGCAGGGCGCCAACGTGATCGAGCTGGCCGTGGTGCCGACCTTCGGCACCCAGTGGTTGCTGCCACGCCTGAAGGATTTCCAGCAACGCCACCCGGAGGTCACAGTCAACCTGACCAACCGCACCCGGCCGTTCCTGTTCGCCGACACGCCCTTCGATGCGGCCATCTACTTCGGCGACGCCGACTGGTCCGGCACCCAGGCCCATCGCCTGATGGGAGAAAACCCGGTACCGGTGTGCAGCCCGAAACTGCTGGACGGGCAGGGCGGCCTCGACGCCCAGCGCATCGCCGAGCTGCCACTGCTGCAGCAGACCACCCGCCCGTATGCCTGGCGGCAATGGTTCGATGGGCTGGGCATGAGCGTTGAATGCGACATGGCCGGTCCGCGCTATGAACTGTTCTCGATGCTCGCCCAGGCGGCCATGCACGAAATGGGCATTGCGCTGATCCCACCGTTCCTGATCCAGCGCGAGCTCGAGGAGGGCAGGTTGGTGGTCGCTAACAGGCATGCCCTGTCCAGTGACAAGGCCTACTATCTGATGATTCCAGAGCGCAAGGTGGAGTCGGCTTCGCTACGGGCTTTTCGCGACTGGCTAATAGCGCAGGCACAGCAGTACACTGCGAAAGCCGATAAGCTGACCCCGTAGTCAATTATTTTAAACACCTACAGATATATGTATTTGTCGCAAATACGTAATCTGTTCCGGCTGACCTGAAAATCCCTATCAACCCTAGTTGCCATGCGGGTTTGACGGTTATTTTGCGACATTCACAGCGCCAAGGCCGAAAACAGCAGAATTTTTTTCAGATTTTCCCCTAAGCTCCGAATAGCGCGTGCTTGACGGGTTTGTTTCGAATCATTGCGACATACGGTCACAGGGTGACTTGTAGTTTTGAGTTCGTTTCGCTTCAGAACCGGTTGTAGCCCCAATGGTTCATCTGCAAAATGCCTCCCCGCCCCGGATTCAGGCGGGGTCGTGCTCTACGACCACCCAGCGCGCCACCCGAAGTGAGCTGGTTCAAACAAACACAAAAGGTCACCGCAGGAGACAAAGTCGTGCACATTGGTGTTCCTCTCGAGACGCAGACGGGTGAGACAAGGGTCGCCGCGACCCCGGAAACCATCAAGAAACTGGTTAGCCAGGGCCATCAGGTCACCGTGCAACGGGGGGCAGGGCTCAACGCCAGCATTCCGGACAGTGCCTATGAGGCCGTTGGCGCCACACTGGGTGAAGCGACCGATGCCTTCGGCGCGCAGCTGGTGCTCAAGGTGGTTGCACCCAATGACCAGGAACTGGCGCTGATCAACAGCGGCAGCGTGCTGGCCGGCATGCTCAACCCGTTCAACAACGAGCTGATCGGCAAGATGGCCGAACGTGGCATCACCGCCTTCGCCCTGGAAGCCGCGCCTCGTACCTCGCGGGCCCAGAGCCTCGACGTGCTGTCGTCGCAAGCCAACATTGCCGGCTACAAGGCCGTGCTGCTGGCCGCGCATCACTACCCACGCTTCATGCCCATGCTGATGACCGCCGCCGGCACCGTAAAGGCCGCCCGTGTGCTGATCCTCGGCGCTGGCGTCGCCGGCCTGCAGGCCATCGCCACGGCCAAGCGCCTGGGTGCGGTGATCGAAGCCTCCGACGTGCGCCCCGCCGTGAAAGAGCAGATCGAGTCGCTTGGCGCCAAGTTCCTCGACGTGCCGTACGAGACCGATGAAGAGCGCGAGTGCGCCGAAGGCGTCGGCGGTTACGCCCGCCCCATGCCAGCCAGCTGGATGCAACGCCAGGCCCAGGCCGTGCACGAGCGAGCCAAGCAGGCCGATATCGTCATCACCACTGCGCTGATCCCCGGGCGCAAGGCGCCGACGCTGCTCAGCGCCGAGACCGTCGCGCAGATGAAACCCGGCTCGGTGGTGATCGACCTCGCTGCGGCCCAGGGCGGCAACTGCCCGCTGACCGTCGCTGACCAGGTGGTACAGGCGAACGGCGTGACCATCGTCGGCCCAACCAACCTGCCGGCCCAGGTCGGCGCAGACGCCTCGGCGCTGTACGCCCGCAACCTGCTGGACTTCATGAAGCTGCTGTTCGACAAGGACGGCGCGCTGGTGATCAACCTCGAAGACGACATCGTCGCCGCGTGCCTGATGTGCCGCGACGGCCAGGTCGTACGCAAGAACGGCTGAGGAGCTCGACAATGGAAGACCTGCTGATTTCCCACGGCATCTACAACCTGATCATCTTCGTGCTGGCCATCTACGTGGGCTACCACGTGGTATGGAACGTCACCCCGGCACTGCACACCCCACTGATGGCCGTCACCAACGCCATTTCGGCGATTGTCATCGTCGGCGCCATGCTCGCGGCCGCGCTGACCGTCACCCCGGCCGGCAAAGTGATGGGCACCCTCGCCGTGGCGCTGGCCGCGGTCAATGTGTTCGGTGGCTTCCTGGTCACCCGCCGCATGCTGGAAATGTTCAAGAAGAAAACCAAGAACGAGGCGCAGAAGTAAGCATGAGCATGAATCTGGTAACGCTTCTGTACCTGGTCGCCTCGATCTGCTTCATCCAGGCGCTCAAGGGCCTCTCGCACCCCACTACCTCACGCCGGGGCAACCTGTTCGGCATGATCGGCATGGGTATCGCCATCCTCACCACGGTTGGGCTGATCTACAAGCTGGGCGCCGAGCTTGCCACTGCCGGCATCGGTTACGTCATCGTCGGCCTGCTGGTCGGCGGCAGCGCCGGTTCGATCATGGCCAAGCGCGTCGAGATGACCAAGATGCCCGAGCTGGTCGCCTTCATGCACAGCATGATCGGCCTGGCCGCGGTGTTCATCGCCATTGCCGCGGTACTCGAGCCGCAATCGCTGGGCATCGTCGCCAGCATCAGCGACCCGATCCCCACCGGTAACCGCCTGGAGCTGTTCCTCGGCGCGGCCATTGGTGCCATCACCTTCTCCGGCTCGGTCATCGCGTTCGGCAAGCTGTCGGGCAAGTACAAGTTCCGCCTGTTCCAAGGCGCACCGGTACAGTTCGCCGGCCAGCACAAGCTGAACCTGATCCTCGGTCTTGCCACCATCGCCCTGGGCCTGCTGTTCACCTTCACCGGCCACTACAGCGCCTTCACCCTGATGCTGGCCCTGGCCTTCATCATGGGCGTACTGATCATCATCCCGATCGGCGGCGCCGACATGCCGGTGGTGGTGTCGATGCTCAACAGCTACTCGGGCTGGGCGGCCGCAGGTATCGGCTTCTCGCTGAACAACTCGATGCTGATCATCGCCGGCTCCCTGGTGGGATCGAGCGGTGCGATCCTCTCGTACATCATGTGCAAGGCGATGAACCGTTCGTTCTTCAACGTCATCCTCGGCGGCTTCGGCGGCGACACCGACGTCGGCGCGGCGCAAGGCTCCAAGGAGCAGCGCCCGGTGAAGTCCGGTTCGGCCGACGACGCCACCTTCCTGCTGAGCAACGCCGACAGCGTGATCATCGTTCCCGGCTACGGCCTGGCGGTGGCCCGCGCCCAGCACGCGTTGAAAGAGCTGACCGAGAAGCTGGTGCATAACGGCGTGACCGTGAAGTACGCGATCCACCCGGTTGCCGGCCGTATGCCAGGCCACATGAACGTACTGCTGGCCGAAGCAGAGGTGCCGTACGACCAGGTGTTCGAGATGGAAGACATCAACGCCGAATTCGGTCAGGCCGACGTTGTGCTGGTGCTGGGCGCCAACGACGTGGTCAACCCGGCGGCGAAGAACGATCCCAAGTCGCCGATCGCCGGCATGCCGATCCTCGAAGCGTTCAAGGCCAAGACCATCATCGTCAACAAGCGCTCCATGGCCAGCGGCTATGCCGGCCTGGACAACGAACTGTTCTACCTGGACAAGACCATGATGGTGTTTGGTGACGCGAAGAAGGTCATCGAAGACATGGTCAAGGCCGTGGACTGACACCCGCCTCTATATATAGAAGCGTCTAAAGCCCCCGGGTGTTATGCCCGGGGGCTTTTTCATTTGCATGATCCAGATCAACGGCTCTATTCCAAGGCTTCGCCTACGACCATGGTCGCGGGACGGCACCGGGCTAAATCTCTAGACTGCGCTTCCAGTAGCTTCAGTAGCCTGAGATAACAATCCATGTACCGTGATCGCATCCGCTTGTCCTCCCTGCACAGCAAGGTAATGAGTGCGGCTGACGCCGCTGGCCTGATCGAGGACGGCATGACCGTCGGCATGAGCGGCTTCACCCGCGCCGGCGAAGCCAAGGCCGTGCCCCACGCACTGGCCGAGCGCGCCAAGCTGTCGCCGCTGAAAATCAGCCTGATGACCGGCGCCAGCCTGGGCAACGACCTCGACAAGCAACTGACCGAAGCCGGCGTACTCGCCCGGCGCATGCCGTTCCAGGTCGACAGCACCCTGCGCAAGGCCATCAACGACGGCCAGGTGATGTTCATCGACCAGCACCTGTCGGAAACCGTCGAGCAACTGCGCAACAAGCAGCTGACCCTGCCGGACATCGCGGTCATCGAAGCAGTGGCGATCACTGAAGAAGGCCATATCGTGCCGACCACCTCCGTCGGCAACTCGGCCAGCTTCGCGATCTTCGCCAAGCAGGTCATCGTCGAGATCAACCTGTCGCACAACGCCAACCTCGAAGGCCTGCACGACATCTATATCCCAACCTACCGCCCGACCCGCACGCCGATCCCGCTGGTGAAAGTCGATGACCGCATCGGCAGCACCGCAATCCCGATCGACCCAGCCAAGATCGTCGGCATCGTCATCAGCGACCAGCCGGACTCGCCGTCCACCGTGCTGCCGCCTGACCACGAGACTCAGGGCATCGCCGACCACCTGATCGCCTTCCTCAAGGGCGAAGTGGACGCCGGCCGCATGACCAACAAGCTCGGCCCGCTGCAAGCCGGCATCGGCAGTATCGCCAACGCCGTGATGTGCGGCCTGATCGAATCGCCGTTCGAAGACCTGACCATGTACTCCGAAGTGCTGCAGGACTCGACCTTCGACCTGATCGACGCCGGCAAGCTGAGCTTCGCCTCGGGCAGCTCGATCACCCTGTCGAGCCGCCGCAATGCCGACGTGTTCGGCAACCTCGAGCGCTACAAGGACAAGCTGGTGCTGCGCCCGCAGGAGATCTCCAACCACCCTGAAGTGGTGCGTCGCTTGGGCATCATCGGCATCAACACGGCGCTGGAGTTCGACATCTACGGCAACGTCAACTCCACCCACGTCTGCGGCACCCGGATGATGAACGGCATTGGCGGCTCCGGCGACTTCGCCCGCAACGCCCACCTGGCGATCTTCGTCACCAAGTCGATCGCCAAGGGCGGCGCGATTTCCAGCGTCGTGCCCATGGTCAGCCACGTCGACCATACCGAGCATGATGTCGACATCCTGGTCACCGAACAGGGCCTGGCCGACCTGCGGGGCCTGGCGCCACGCGAGCGTGCCCGCGCGATCATCGACAACTGTGTGCACCCGGACTATCGCGCTGCGCTGAACGACTACTTCGAACGCGCCTGCCAGCGCGGCGGCCACACCCCGCACATCCTGCGCGAAGCCCTGAGCTGGCACGAGAACCTGGAAGAAAGCGGGCGCATGCTGGCTGGCTGACCCGTCAACGCTACAACCATCGCGGGGCAAGCCCGCTCCCACAGGTACTTGTGGGAGCGGGCTTGCCCCGCGATCGTTTCACCCAAATGAGCTATCTGTGGGAGCGGGTTTACCCGCGAATGCTGCAGTGGCCATACAGACACTTTCGCGGGTGAACCCGCTCCCACAGTCCCCCTGCCAAATGCACAGATAAAACTGTACTACTGTACTGGTAATTATCTGCTCTGGCCCCGCCTCATTTCCTGCAAAATCTAGAATTCGCACTAAATCAGTGCAGACCAGTACAGTTACGCCAATTTCAGGTGCAACAGTAGGGTTACACAGTTAACTGAGCCATCGCTTTACTACAGAACTGTATCTACTGTTATGGACAGCAGAGGAGGAAGATGGGCACCAGTTAAATCACTCCCTAATGCCGCCACAAGCGGAAGGATGAAACATCATGGAACGCACCCTCAGTTCCGGTCTGGTTTTCGAAAGCAACGCCCAAGCTTCCCACGCTTCCCTGCCTCTGCGCGCCCTGTCGACCCTGCTGCTGTGGCAACGCCGCATGGCCAGCCGCCGTCAGCTGGCTCGTCTGGACTCCCGCCTGCTGGCCGACGCCGGTATCAGCGAGTCGCAGCGCTACGAAGAGCTGAGCAAGCCGTTCTGGCGCTAAGCCTCGGCCGCCGGCCAACGCCGGCACCGCGAATACACAAGAACCCGTCGCCGGAAACCGCGACGGGTTTTTTGTTTGTCCGCCGCGAGATAGAGCCATCGCAACGCAATAGGTACAGTTTCACAAAATGATATATTGGTAGGTACAGTTACCAATTGTGGTCTTTTGCCGCCCCAGGCGCTTGAACCGAGGCGTGTTACGCTTGTCCTACACGCCTGGCAACACCGTACCGTGACGAGCCAAGCGAGCGTCCGATAACCAGAACCATCCAGACCCTGCGCAGGAGTCCACCCATCATGTCCCGTTATCATCTGTTAGGCGCCGCCGTGCTGCTGTCCCTCGCCGGTGCGGCCAATGCCACCAGCTTCGTGGTGACCACTGACGCGGTAGTCGGTGCCGTTGCCGCAACCACCGATGCCACCTCCGACGTAACCTCGTCCTTCCGCGATGACAAGATCGTGCAGGCAGCCCGTGACGACGCCGCCAGCTTCGTTGGCAGCGAAGGCGCGATTCGCGGGGCAAAGCTGGAAAGCGCCTTGGTGCACATTCGCCAGCAGCAGCCCACGCTGCAAGCCAGCGACGCGCAACTGGCCCGCGCCATCCTCGCGCTCTAGCACAAGCCTTTAACCCGGATTCACTGGCCCCAGCCAGTGCATCCGGGGTAGCCTTCGTTGCCCGAAACCACCGCCTAGAGAGCCCATGCGTTATCTGCCGCCAGTGCTGTTAGCCCTCGCCGGTATGGGAAGCGCCCATGCCATGGATGTCACCACCCAGAGCCTCGTTGCCACCGGCTATGTCACCAGCCAGGTGACCACCGCGCCGTTCGATCGCAAGATCGTCGCCGCCGCCCGTGACGACGCTGCTGCCTTCGTTGCCAGTGATGGCTTGATTCGCGGTGCGCGCCTTCAGGCGGCGCTGGTTTCGCTGCGCCAGGTGCACAGTTGTCACTCTGTCGGCGACCTTGAACTGGCCGAAGCCATCCTCGTCCAATAATTACCTGTTACGCCTTTGTACCTTCTGGAGATGCTCCATGCGTAAATCGCTGATCGCCGCTTCCCTCGGCATGTTGCTGCTGGCCGACATGGCCCAGGCTCACACGCTGGTGGCTACCAGCAATATCATCGTCCGTGCCTCGGCGCGCACGATCGATTTCACCTCCGACACCACCACCTCGATTCGCGATTCGAAAGTCATCCGCGAAGCCCACGACGACGCCGCCAGCTTCGTCGCCAGCAACGGCAACATCCGTGGCGCCCAGCTCGAGGCGGCCTTCGACACCCTGCGCACCCGTGTGCCGGAAGCCCGCGACGCCAGCGACCAGGTGCTGGCCGAAGCCATCCTCGCCCTGTGATGCGCGCGCGTGCCTGGCTGCTCGGCTGCGTCCTGACGCTGCTCGGCACGCCCGCCCTGGCCGACCTGCAGCTGGTGCTGCAGGCAGACGGCCTCGACCAGCCACAGCAGCAAGCTACCCAGCAGCTGCTCGATGAAGCCATGGCCAAGCTGCCACCACGCTTCAAGCAACAGCTGGACCGCCAGGTAACGGTGAGCTGGACCGACCGTATGCCCGAGGATGCCTACGGTCAGGCCACGCCGGTCTCCACCCTCGACCTCAACCGCCGCCTGCTGCCAGGCTTGGTCGATGGCAGTGCCGCCCGCGAAAAGACCAGCCGCCCCCACGGCACCGTCCGTGAAGAGCTGCTGGCCACGGTGCTGCATGAACTCACCCACATCTATGACCGCGCCCGCCTGTGGCCCAGCGCCGAGCGCCAGCTCATCAGCCGCTGCAAGCGCCAGCAGGGCGCATTGGGCAAGGTAGGCCTGCCGCAGGACTGCCGAGGCCAGGCCGAGCGCCGCTTCACCCTGAGCGACGATCCACGCCTGCTCGACCTGGCCGGCTGGCCGCAGTACGTCGGCCGCCGCGGCGAGCGCGAACAGCACAACGGCCAGGTGGCGCGCAGCCCCGACAGCTACGAGCTGAGCAGCCCGAAGGAATACATCGCGGTCAATATGGAGTACTTCCTCCTCGACCCCAGCTACGCCTGCCGTCGCCCGGCGCTCAACCAGTACCTGAGCGAGCATTTCGGCTGGGCACCGCCGCAGAACACCTGCGCCAAGGCCCTGCCGTTCCTCAACGCTGGCAATGACTTCGCCCGCCAGCCGCTGGGCGAAATCGACCCCGAGCGAGTCTACGAAGTCGACTACCTACTGGCCGAAGCCAACCAGAACCTGGTCAGCCGCTGGGGCCACAGCATGCTGCGCCTGGTGATCTGCGCCCCCGGACGGCCGCGCGGCCCAGCTTGCCGCCTGGACCTCGACCAGAGCCTGGTGCTGTCCTACCGGGCCTTCGTCAATGACGTGCAGCTGTCGAGCTGGGGCGGGCTGGTCGGGGCCTACCCGTCGCGGCTGTTCGTCCTGCCGCTGGGCCAGGTGATCGACGAGTACACCAAGACCGAACTGCGCAGCCTGGCCTCGGTGCCGCTCAAGCTCAGCCGCAGCGAGATCGAGAACCTGGTGCGCCAGGCTGCCGAAATGCACTGGAGCTACGACGGCAACTACTTCTTCCTGTCCAACAACTGCGCGGTCGAGAATTTGAAGCTGCTGCGCAGCGGCACCGCCAACCCGCGCCTGAACGACCTCGACAACATCATGCCCAACGGCCTGCTGGAAGTGCTCAAAGGGCGCGGCCTGGCCGACACCAGTGTGCTCGACGACCCACGTGAGGCGCTGCGCCTGGGCTATCGCTTCGACTCCTATCGCGACCGCTACCAGGCCATGTTCGAGGTGTTGAAGAAGCAGTTGCCGATCAAACAGAGCGCCGTGGAAGACTGGCTGGCCCTGGATGCCGAGCAGCGCCGCCCGTGGTTCGAGCGCGCCGACCTGCGCACCAGTGCGGCGCTGCTGCTGCTCGAACAGGCCAGCCTGCGCCGGCAACTGCTGCTGGCCCAGGATGAGGTCAAGCAGCGTTACCTCAATGGCCGGGCGATAAAGGATGGCAGCTTTGACAAGGCCGACCAGGCCCTGCAGGCGATTCTCGCCAACAGTGGCTACCTCAGCCGCCCGGCGGAACTGCTGGGGGCGGGCGGCTACGGCCTGCCACAGCCCGAGGAGCGCCAGCACCTGGAGCAGGAGAGCAAGGCACGCCAGGCGCAACTGCTGCGCCTGAGCAACGCCCTGGACCAGCAGGTGAGGGCGCTGCTGGGGCCGCAGCGGGCCAGGGAGATCAAGGCGGTGGAAGCCAACATCAAGCAGGTAGGCGAACACCTGCGCGCGCTGCACAAGGCAGCTGGCGGGTTGCAGTTGCCCTAGCGAAAGCCGGAGAGGGCCCTATCGCGGGGCAAGCCCGCTCCCACGTGGTGGACTGGGCCCAAGAAGTTGGGCACCAATCCAACCCTTGGGGGCAGTCCATGGAATGCGATCAGCGTGGGAGCGGGCTTGCCCCGCGATAGGGCCAGAACACCCAGCGCAAGACCTCACAGGCTCTCCTCGTCCTCCTCGGGCAACCCATCACCCACCGGCATCCACGGCAAGCGGCTCGTCACCCAGATGTGCCGCCCGGGCGTCACCCGCTCAGGATGATCCAGCGTCGCCACCGTCACATCGATCGTCTGCGGGCTGCGCTCGGTCACCAGCGCCACATGGGCCCCACAACCACCACAGAAATAGCGGCTGCACCCCTCCGGCGCCACATACCGCTGCGGCGAGCCCGCCAACCACTCGAAATCCTCAGCGGCCAGCGTCACCCAGGTCACCAGCGTGCCGCCACTGACCCGCCGACAGATCGAGCAATGACAGTGGGCTACATCAACCAGATCGCCCCGCAACCGGTAACGCAGGGCGCCGCAATGGCAACCCCCTTGCTCGACACGCGCCATCGTCATGACCTCCCGTCGCCTTGCACTGGTCGAAAGCTGGCTGAAAGCTTGCGCACATAGGATAGCGCCACTACCGGCAGCAGACCGGTCAGCCAGGGCACCCGGAAACTTCCGTGCCCGGCCCAATCAACAACAACAATGGTGATTCTGATGTTTTCCTGTGCCCGCCTTCCCGCAGTCCCTCTTCGCCTACTCCCCGCGCAGCGCCTGACGCGCTGATCCGCCCGAATCGTCCTTCCTTTCGCCGCGCCACGCCTGGAGTACCGCCATGCTGACCTTCCTCGGCTTTGCCATGGTCATCACCTTCATGTACCTGATCATGACCAAGCGCCTGTCGGCCTTGATCGCGCTGATCCTGGTACCGATCCTGTTCGCCCTGTTCGGCGGCTTCTACAGCGACATCGGCCCGATGATGCTGCAAGGCATCAGCAAGCTTGCGCCCACCGGCGTGATGCTGATGTTCGCCATCCTGTACTTCGCCCTGATGATCGATTCCGGCCTGTTCGACCCGGCCGTGCGCAAGATCCTCAAGCTGGTCAAGGGCGACCCGCTGAAAGTCTCGGTCGGCACCGCCGTGCTGGCCCTGGTCGTCTCCCTCGACGGTGACGGCGCCACCACCTACATGATCTGCTGCGCCGCCATGCTGCCGCTGTACAGCCGCCTGGGGATGAGCCCGCGGATCATGGCCGGCCTGATCATCCTGGCCGGCGGGGTGATGAACATGACTCCCTGGGGCGGCCCGACTGCCCGCGCCGCCAGCGCCCTGCACGTGGACCCTTCGGACATCTTCGTGCCGATGATCCCGGCCATGGCCTTCGGTGTGCTGGCGATCCTCGCCATCGCCTACTGGTATGGCCTGCGTGAACGTGCCCGCCTGGGTGAACTGCACCTGCCGACCGATGACATCGACCACAGCGAAATCAGCGTGTCGCAGTTCCCCGAAGCGCGCCGGCCCAAGCTGATCTGGTTCAACGGCGCCCTGACCGCCGCACTGATGGTCGCGCTGATCGCAGGCGTGCTGCCGCTGCCGGTGCTGTTCATGATCGCCTTCAGTATCGCCATGATCGTCAACTACCCATGCCTGCAGCAGCAGAAGGACCGTATCGGCGCCCACGCCTCCAGCGTGCTGGCCGTGAGCGGGTTGATCTTCGCCGCCGGCATCTTCACCGGCATCCTGTCGGGCACCGGCATGGTCGACGCCATGTCCAAGAGCCTGCTGGCGGTGATCCCGGAAGCGTTCGGCCCGTACATGGCGGTGATCACCGCCCTGGTCAGCATGCCGTTCACCTTCTTCATGTCCAACGACGCCTTCTACTACGGCGTGCTGCCGGTGCTGTCGGAGTTCGCCAGCCACTACGGCGTCACCCCGGTGGAAATGGCCCGCGCATCGATCGTCGGCCAACCGGTACACCTGCTCAGCCCGCTGGTACCCTCCACCTATCTGCTGGTGGCCCTGGCCGGCATCGAGTTCGGCGATCACCAGCGCTTCACCCTCAAGTGGGCAGTGCTGGTGTGCCTGTGCATAATGTTCGGCGCGCTGGCCCTGGGGACATTCCCGCTGTTCAGCAGTCTGTAATACACACGCTTCATCCAACCGCAAAGCGCCCACCCCGGGCGCTTTGCCATTACCGCTCGAAGGAATACACATGGAATGGCTGACCAGCCCGGAAATCTGGGTTGCCTTTTTCACCCTCACGGCCCTTGAGATCGTGCTGGGGATCGACAACATCATCATGATCTCGATCCTGGTCAGCCGCATGCCCAAGCACATGCAGCCGCGCACGCGGATCTTCGGCCTGGCCCTGGCCATGGTCACGCGGATCCTGCTGCTGCTGTCGATCACCTGGGTCATGCGCCTGACCGACGACCTGTTCCATGTGCTCGGCCAAGGCATCTCCGGGCGCGACCTGATCCTGTTCTTCGGTGGCCTGTTCCTGCTGTGGAAAAGCTCGCAAGAGATCTACCACGGCCTGGAAGGCGAGGACGAAAGCCCGGACGAGCCCAAAGGCGCGGGCGGCAAGTTCTTCTACACCATCATCCAGATCGCCATCATCGACATCGTGTTCTCGCTGGACTCGGTGATCACTGCCGTGGGCATGGTTTCCCACGTGCCGGTGATGATCGCCGCGATCATCGTCGCAGTACTGGTGATGATGCTCTGCGCCGGCACCATCAGCGACTTCATCGACAAGCACCCATCGCTGAAGATGCTTGCGCTTTCGTTCCTGATCGTTGTCGGTACCGTGCTGATCGCCGAATCTTTCGACGTGCATGTGCCGAAGGGCTACGTCTACTTCGCCATGGCCTTCTCGCTGGCGGTGGAAGCGATCAACATCCGCATGCGCACTGCGGCGGCGCGCAAGAAGGGTGAAGAGCCTGATGCTGTGAAACTGCGCAAGGACATTCCGGGTCAGTAATCCCGAAGAGTGTGCAGTACAGAAAGGGCCCTTCGGGGCCCTTTTTGCGTTCCTGTGGGAGCGGGTTTACCCGCGAACACCGGCAAAGCCGGTGCCATGCATGGTGGTGCCTGTTTCGCGGGTAAATCGCAGCGGCGAACCGCCGCTCCCACAGGGTCGTGGCATGTTTCAAATATGTTTCAGCCATGCCAAGCTGGCGACAGCCGCGCAAAACAACTAAAGCTTCAGTGAGCACTGGAAAAACCAGCCCACCCCCGGGCCAGGCTCACCGCCGCACCATTGGCCCCGCCCAGGGGCATAGAAGAACAAGGGGGCCCGACCATGCTGACCCTGCTCAACCTGCTCTCCGCCGTGGCCCTGCTGGTGTGGGGCACGCACATCGTCCGTACCGGCATCCTGCGCGTCTATGGCTCGAACCTGCGCCGGGTGCTCAGCCAGAACATGAACAAGCGCCCGCTGGCGTTCATCGCCGGCATCGTGGTCACCGCCATGGTGCAAAGCAGCAACGCCACCGCCATGCTGGTCACCTCGTTCGTCGGCCAGGGCCTGATGGCCATGACCCCGGCCCTGGCAATCATGCTCGGCGCCGACGTCGGCACCGCGTTGATGGCGCGGGTGCTGACCTTCGACCTGTCCTGGCTGTCGCCGCTGCTGATCTTCCTTGGGGTGATCTTCTTCCTGTCGCGCAAGCAGACCCGCGCCGGCCAACTGGGCCGCGTCGGCATCGGCCTGGGGCTGATCATCCTGGCGCTGCAACTGATCGTCCACGCCGCCACCCCGATCACCCACGCCCAGGGCGTGAAGGTGCTGTTCGCCTCGCTGACCGGCGACATCCTGCTCGACGCGCTGATCGGCGCGCTGTTCGCCATGATTTCCTACTCCAGCCTGGCCGCCGTGCTGCTCACCGCCACCCTGGCCGGCGCCGAGGTGATCAGCCTGCCGGTGGCCATCGGCCTGGTGATCGGCGCCAACATCGGCAGCGGCCTGCTGGCCTTCCTCACCACCAGCCTGCAGAACTCGGCAGGGCGCCGGGTGGCATTGGGCAGCCTGCTGTACAAGCTGTTCGGCCTGGTGCTGATCATCCCGGTGCTGCACCCGCTGGTGGACTGGATGGACAGCCTGAGCTTCAGCCCGCAGGAGCTGGTGATCGGCTTCCACCTGCTCTACAACACCCTGCGCTGCCTGCTGATGCTGCCCACGGTCAAGCCCATGGGCCGTCTGTGCAACTTCCTGCTGCCCGAACGGGGCAACGGCAACGGCCATACCCAGGCACGCCATCTCGACCCCACGGCACTCACTACCCCGAGCCTGGCGCTGGCCAATGCGGTGCGCGAAACCCTGCGCCTGGGCGACCTGGTCGACAGCCTGCTCGACGCCATGCTTGGCGCCCTGCGCGGCACCCAGACCGCCATGCCGCAGCAGGTACGCACCCTCGCCGAAGACGCCGAGGCGCTGTACAACGCCATCAAGCTGTACCTGGCACAGATGCCCCGCGAAGACCTGAGCGAGCAGGACAACCGGCGCTGGGCCGAGATCATCGAGCTGGCAATCAACCTCAAGCTGGCCACCGACCTGATCGAGCGCATGCTGCGCAAGGTCCAGCAGCAAAAAACCTCCCAGCGCCGCGAGTTCTCGCAAACCGGCCTGGAGGAGCTGACCGGCCTGCAGGAACAACTGCTGGCCAACCTGCGCCTGGGCCTGTCGGTGTTCCTCAGCGCCGACCCGCAAAGCGCGCACCAGCTCCTGCGCGAAAAACGCCGCTTCCGCGCCCAGGAGCGGCGCCTGGCGCATGCCCATGTCAGCCGCCTGCAACGTAAAGTGGTGCAGAGTATCGAAACCAGTTCGCTACACTTGGAACTCATTGCCGACATGAAGCGGTTGAACTCTTTGTTCTGCAGCAGTGCCTATGTGGTACTGGGCGGCACCGACACCGGCGGGCTGATGCTCGACAGCGTGCCGGACGAAGCCCGCCAGCCTTGAGCCTTTGCCCCCGGAGACCGTAGCTCGCCCATGCGTTGTCTGATGTTCATTTGCCTGCTGATCGCCAGCCTGCCTACCTTCGCCCTCGATCGCTCGCGGGTTGAGGGCTACCTGTTGCCCAACGGCCTGCAGGTGATCCTCAAGTCCGGCTACGAGCGCGACCATGTGTCGATCCGCCTGGTGGTGGGCGTGGGCCTGGACGATTTCGACTGCAACCAGCGCGAGCTGCCGCACCTGCTCGAACACCTGCTGTTCAGCGGCATCGACGACACCGGCGAGGGCGGCCTGGAAGAACGCCTGCAAGAGCTGGGCGGGGAATGGAACGCCTTCACCAGCAGCGCCGACACTACCTTCGTCATCGAGGCCCCGGCACGCAACCAGCGCAAGGTGCTCGACCTGCTGCTGGCGCTGCTGCGCGACACCCGTATCGACGCCAAGGCGCTGGCCACGGCCAAGCGCATCATAGAGCGCGAAGACGGCGGCCATTACGGGCACCTGCAGCGCTGGCTCGACCGCCAGGAAGTCGGCCACCCGGCCAGCGATCAACTGGCGACCGAACTGGGCCTCAAGTGCAAGGAGCGCTCCGACCTCGACGACATGACCCTGGAGCAGGTGCAGCACCTGCGCGAGCACTGGTACGCCGCCAACAACATGAGCCTGATCGTCGTCGGCGGCCTCGACCGCCTGCTGCCGGCCTATCTGGAACGTACCTTCGGCGCCTTGCCGGCGACCGAACCCGAGGAGCGCCGCAGCCTCGAGACCATCAGCCAGCAGGCCGAGCAACGCCGCGACCTGACCCGTGGCTGGCTGGGCGACAACGTCAAGCTGCACTGGTTGTTCATCGAACCCACGCTGGACACGGACAACGACCAGACCCTCGAGCTGCTCTCGCGCTACCTGGACTGGGCACTGTACGACCAGCTGCGCTTGCGCCACGGCCTGTCCTACGGCCCCTCGGCGCAACGCGAGAGCTTCGGCGACACCGGCCTCTTGAGCCTCAATGCCGACCTTGAGCGCCAGGACCTCGACGCGGCGGTGAAGGTGCTCGAGCAGCTGTTCGAGCACCTGCGCAAGCACGGCCTGGACCCGGACACCTTCGCCCGCATCAAGGACGCGGCGATTGCCCGCGAGAGCTGGAGCACCCAGGGCAACACGGCGTTGGCCGACTATTACTGGGGTGCGCTGAACGCGTACGAGAACGGCCGCTTCAGCGACCCGGTGCGGGCAATGCGCCAGGTCAGCCTCAAGCAGGCCAACGAGGCCCTGCGCGAAATGCTCAAGGAGCCGGGGTACCTGCGCATCGAGAAACCGTTGCTGGGGTATGACGAACTGTATGGGTTGGTGGCGCTGTTGCTCGGGCTGATCCTTGCGGCCGGGCTGGTTCGCTGGCGGCGCGTAATGGCGAATCGCCCCAGCGGCGCTACACGAAAGTAGGGGTTCGGCGGTATCCTGTGCCGGCCTCTTCGCGGGTAAACCCGCTCCCACAAGGTTCACCGATAACCCTGTGGGAGCGGGTTTACCCGCGAAGAGGCCCGAGCAGCCTCCCAATCATTCTGTTGTAGCCCCATGCCCCCAATACCCAACTTCGTCCTGCGCGTGATCGAACTGCTCAAGCGCTACCCCGGCATCATCGCGCTCTACGGTTTCCTGTCGGGTATCGGCAGTTTCATCCTGGTCGACCGCCAGGCCGGCCTGGCCAGCTGGATCGCCATCGTCATGCTGATCAGCTGGGTCTGGCTGATGCTGGAGAACACCCTCACCGAGCTGTTCGCGCGCACTTTCAAGCGCGAGATCCCCCAGCCGCTGCTGCGCTTCGCAACGCAGATGATCCACCAGGAGAGCCTGTTCTTCGTCCTGCCGTTCTTCTTCATCACCACCACCTGGAACAGCGGCCAGCTGGTCTTCACCGGCCTGCTCGGCGCCGCGGGGCTGATTTCCATCGTCGACCCGCTGTACCACAAGTGGCTGGCCCCCAGGCGCTGGCTGTTCCTGGCACTGCACACCCTGACGCTGTTCGCCGCGCTGCTCACGGCGCTGCCGATCATCCTGCACCTGACCACCGCGCAGAGTTTCAAGCTGGCGCTGGTCGCCGCCATGGTGCTGTCGTTCCCAAGCCTGGCCAGCAGCTTCCCGATCAGCAACTGGCGCCGGGGCGTGGCACTGGTGCTGGTGACCCTGGCAGTGGGCGGCGGCGGCTGGCTGATGCGTTCCTGGGTGCCGCCAGCGACCCTGTGGATGACCGACGTGGCGATCAGCACCGAAGTGCTCAACCGCCAGCCGGGCGCGTCGCTGGAGGAAGTGCCCGCCAGCCGCATCCGCAATGGCGGCCTGTACGCCTACACCGCGATCAATGCCCCGCGCGGCCTCAACGAGCGCATTTACCACGTGTGGCAGCTGGACGGCAAAGAGGTGGACCGCATCGCCCTGGACATTCACGGCGGGCGCAAGGAAGGCTACCGGGCCTGGACCCACAAGCAGAACTTCCCGCCCAACCCGGTGGGCAAGTGGCAGGTCCGGGTGCTGACCGAGGATGGCCAGGTGATCGGGGTGCTCAGGTTCAAAGTGGTGGATGACACCGCTCGCTAAAAAAACCTGTAGGAGCGGCCTTGTGCCGCGAAAGGGCTGCGAAGCAGCCCCAAGATCTCAGCGTCAAGGCAGAAATTGCCGGGGCCGCTCTGCGGCCCTTTCGCGACACAAGGCCGCTCCTACAGGAATGCAGCCCACTGCGCTATGATCTGACTCGCCATCCGCCAGTCAGATGCATGGAGCCTATGACCGCCCCGAGCGCAACTCTGGACAACAACCAGCAGCCCACTCGCCTGCGTATCGTCGGCGACTGGACCCTGGCCCACTACGCCAGCCTCAAGCGCGACTGCGAGCAGCTGCGCAGCCAGTACGGCGCCGACACCCAGGTCGACCTCAGCCAGCTGGGCCGCCTGGACACCGCCGGCGCCTCACTGCTGGCCGAACTGCTCGGCTCCGAACGCCTGGCGCGCTGTACCGACCAACTCCCCGACGCCAGCCGCGCCCTGCTCAAGAACGTCTACTGCTCGGTGCAGGACTACTGCATCCCGGTCAAACAACCCGAGCGCCCGGTGCTGCTCCTGCTGCTGGCGCGCATCGGCTGCGCCGTCGACACCCTGTGGCAAGACACCAAACAAGTGCTGGGCTTTATCGGCCTGATCCTCGAAACCCTGCTGCGCCGCCTGCTGCAGCCCCACCGCTGGCGCGTCACCCCGGTGGTCGCCCACCTCGAACAGACCGGCCTGGACGCCGCCCCCATCGTTGCCCTGCTGACCTTCCTGGTCGGCGCCGTGGTGGCCTTCCTCGGCGCCACGGTGCTGGCCAACTTCGGCGCGACGATCTTCACCGTCGACCTGGTGGCGTTCTCTTTCCTGCGGGAATTCGCCGTGCTGCTGACCGCCATCCTCATGGCCGGGCGGACCGCCAGCGCGTTCACCGCGCAGATCGGCTCGATGAAAGCCAACGAAGAGATCGACGCCATCCGCACCCTGGGCCTGAACCCCATCGAGCTGCTGGTGGTGCCGCGGGTGCTGGCGCTGCTGATCGCGCTGCCGTTGCTGACCTTCGTCGCGATGATCTGCGGCATCGTCGGTGGCGCGGTGGTCTGCGCACTGTCGCTGGGCATCTCGCCGGCCATGTTCCTCTCGCTGCTGCAAAGCGACATCGGCGTACAGCACTTTTTGGTGGGCCTGGCCAAGGCGCCGTTCTTCGCCTTCCTGATCGCCACCATCGGCTGCCTGGAAGGCTTCAAGGTCAGCGGCAGCGCCGAATCGGTGGGCGCCCACACGACCTCGGCGGTGGTGCAGTCGATCTTCGTGGTCATCGTGCTGGATGCGGTGGCCGCGTTGTTCTTCATGGAGATGGGCTGGTGAACGGCCGGGAAGCGGTGATCGAAGCCCGGGGCCTCTGCAACCGCTTCGGCAGCCAGAGCGTGCACGAAAACCTCGACCTGGACCTGTACCGAGGCGAAATCCTCGCCGTAGTGGGGGGCTCGGGCAGCGGCAAGTCGGTGCTGTTGCGCAGCATCATCGGTTTGCGCCGGCCCAACGAGGGCATTGTGAAGGTGTTCGGCCAGAACCTGGCCACCCTCGACGAAGGCCAACGCTCGCAGGTGGAGCGGCGCTTTGGCGTGCTGTTCCAGAAGGGCGCGCTGTTCTCGTCGCTGACCGTCACCGAGAATGTCGCGCTGCCGCTGATCGAGCACGCCGGGCTGTCGCGCGCCGACGCCGAGCACCTGGCCGGGGTCAAGCTGGCCCTGGCCGGGCTGCCGATCAGCGCTGCCGACAAGTACCCGGCCTCGCTGTCCGGCGGCATGATCAAGCGCGCGGCCCTGGCCCGCGCCCTGGCGCTGGACCCGGACATCCTGTTCCTCGACGAGCCCACTGCCGGCCTCGACCCGATCGGCGCCGCCGCCTTCGACCAACTGATCCTCACCTTGCGCGACGCCCTGGGGCTGTCGGTGTTCCTGATCACCCACGACCTGGACACCCTCTACACCATTACCGACCGGGTGGCGGTGCTGTCGCAGAAGAAGGTGCTGGTGGCCGGCCCCCTCAGTGAAGTCGAACAGACCGACGACACCTGGATTCACGAATACTTTCACGGCCCGCGCGGCCGGGCGGCCGAAGACGCCGCCCTGCGCGCCCGCCAGGAGCCTTGAACGATGGAAACCCGAGCGCATCATGTCCTGATCGGCCTGGTCACCGTGCTGGTGGTGGCTGGCGCCATGCTGTTTGGTCTGTGGCTGACCAAGTCCAGCGTCGACGACGCCTTCAAGGACTATCAAGTCGTGTTCAACGAGGCCGTCTCCGGCCTGTCCCGCGGCAGCCCCGTGCAGTACAACGGCATCAAGGTCGGGGACGTCAGCACCCTGCGCCTGGACCCGAAAGACCCGCGCCGGGTACTGGCGCGCATTCGCCTGTCCGCCGACACGCCGGTAAAGGAAGACACCAAGGCCAAGCTGACCCTGGCCGGGGTCACCGGCAACTCGTTCATCCAGCTCACCGGCGGCACGCCAGAGAGCCCGGCGCTCAAGGGCCAGGACGGCAAACTGCCAGTGATCGTCGCCTCGCCATCGCCGATTTCGCAACTGCTCAACGACAGCAGCGACCTGGTGACCAACATCAACCTGCTGCTGCATAACGCCAACCAGATGTTCTCGGAAACCAACATCGAGCACCTGAGCAACACCCTGGCCAACCTCGACCAGACTACCGGCGCCTTCGCCAACCAGAAAGACGGCATCGGTGCGGCCATATCCCAGCTGGGCGAGGTCGGCAAGCAGGCCAGCGCCACCCTGGCCGAAACCCAGGCGCTGATGCGCAACGCCAACGGCCTGCTCGGCACCCAGGGCAAGCAGGCCATCGGCAGCGCCGAGCAGGCCATGCAGTCGCTGGCGCAAAGCAGCGCGACCATCAACAGCCTGCTGCAGGACAACCGCCAGTCCCTCGACGATGGCGCCCAGGGCCTGAACCAGATCGCCCCGGCCATCCGCGAACTGCGCGACACCCTCAATGCGCTCAAGGGCATCTCCCGGCGCCTGGAGGCCGACCCCAGCGGCTATCTGCTCGGTCGCGACAACAACAAGGAGTTCCAGCCATGAGCCTGTCGCCGCGCCTGCTCACCCTGGCCGCCACGCTGAGCTTGGTTTCGGCCTGCTCGATCCTGCCGCAGACCGAACCTGTGGATATCTACCGCTTGCCCGTACAGCAGGCGGCTGGCAACGCCACACCGGCGAGCTGGTCGCTGCGCCTGAACAAACCCTTGGCCAGCGAAGCCCTGGCCGGGCCGCGCATCGCGGTGATACCCCAGGGTGACGTGATCAGCAGCTACAAGGGCGCGCGCTGGAGCGACCCCGTGCCCATGCTGGTGCGCAACCGCCTGCTCGATGGCTTCCAACGCGACGGCCGGGTTCAGCGCCTGAGCGCCGACGACGCCAACCTGCAGGCCGACTACGAGCTGGGCGGCGAGCTGCAGGCGTTCCAGAGTGAATACCGGGCCAAGGACCAGGTGGAGGTGGTGATCCGCTACGACGCGCGGCTGGTGCAGGGGCGCAGCCAGCGCATCCTCGCCAGCAAGCGCTTCGAGGTGCGCCAGCCACTCGCCAGCACGCAGGTGCCGTCAGCGGTCGCCGGCTTCGGCGCGGCCAGCGACCAGCTGGCGCGCCAGGTGATCGACTGGACCGTGAGCCAGGCTGCTCAGGCTCAGGCGAAGAACCAGTAGCAGACGAAGATCGCCGCGACCACGCCGGATAGCTCGGCCAGCAGGGCGCAACCCACGGCATGGCGCACCCGCTGGATGCCCACCGCGCCGAAGTACACCGCCAGCACGTAGAAGGTGGTTTCGGTGCTGCCCTGGATGGTCGCCGCCACCAGCGCCGGGAAGCTGTCGACGCCGTGGGTCTGCATGGTCTCGATCAGCATGGCCCGCGCCGCGCTGCCCGAGAACGGCTTGACCAGGGCGGTGGGCAGGCCCTCGACGAAGCGGCTGTCCAGGCCCATCCAGCTCACCGCATGGCGAATACCGTCCAGGGCCAGTTCCAGGGCGCCGGAAGCGCGCAGCACGCCCACCGCCACCAGCATGGCCACCAGGTACGGCAGCAGGCTCTTGGCCACGTCGAAACCTTCCTTGGCACCTTCGACGAACACCTCGTACACCTTCACCCGCTTCAAGGCGCCGATCAGCAGGAACAGGATGATCACGCCGAACAGCGTCAGGTTGCCGAGGATCGACGACAGGCTGGCCAGCGCGGCCGCCGAGAGGGTGCCGAGAAACGCCATGAAACCTCCCAGCAGCAGCGCACCGGGAATCAGGTAGACCAGCACCACCGGGTCCCACAGGCGCAGGCGCTGCATCACCGCCACCGACAGCAGGCCGACCAGGGTCGAGCAACTGGTGGCCAGCAGGATCGGCAGGAACACCAGGGTCGGGTCGGTCGCGCCCTGCTGGGCGCGGTACATGAAGATGGTCACCGGCAGCAGGGTTAGCGACGAGGCGTTGAGCACCAGGAACAGGATCTGCGCGTTGCTCGCCGTGGTGCTGCTGGGGTTGAGCTCCTGCAATGCGCGCATGGCCTTGAGGCCGATGGGGGTGGCGGCGTTGTCCAGGCCCAGGCCGTTGGCAGCGAAGTTCATGGTGATCAGGCCCAGGGCAGGGTGGCCGGGCGGCACTTCCGGCATCAGCCGGGCGAACAGCGGGCCGAGCACCTTGGCCAGCCATTCGACGATGCCGGCCTGCTCGGCGATCTTGAGAAAGCCCAGCCACAGCGTCAGGGTGCCGAACAGCAGGACCATGACCTCGACCGACAGCTTGGCCATGGCGAAGATGCTCTCGACCATCGCGGCGAAGATGCCGGCGTTGCCGCCGACCAGCCATTGGGCCAGGGCGGAAATGGCCGCCACCAGGAAAAAGCCGAGCCAGAGGCCGTTGAGCATCTGTGATCCCCCGTGAAAAATGCCCGAATGATAGCGTATCGCACCATCGACGGCAGCGTGGGAGCGGGGGGGGGGCCCCCGCTCGGGCGGCACCCCGCGCCCGGGGGGCCCCCCCACCCCCCCCCCCCAAACAAAAAAAACACACACACC